>JALZIQ010000036.1 GCA_030860205.1 Actinomycetota bacterium
GTCCACGGGCCGCAAGAAGTCCACGGGCCGCAAGAAGTCCACGGGCCGCAAGAAGTCGACCGCACGCAAGTCCACGGGCCGCAAGAAGTCCACGAACGGACGGCGCAAGTCGACCAGCCGCAGCAAGAGGTAAACCGCCCGGAGTTAGCCCTTAGACGCCCTCGAGTAGCGCCGATTCAAGAGAGCGCACAGGTTTCATGAGAAGGCTGGTTGCGGGCTCGTCGGGCGCCGGGAGGTAACGGTCGGGCACAAGCCCGACGATCTCGGTGCCGGCGATGCCCGCGCCTTCCTCTTCTGCTGCTGCGGTCACCGCCCTGAACGCTCCATCGATTCCCGTCCGATCGGGATCTGTCAGGTTCATCGACACCTGCGCCGAGAAGGGCCCCGGCATAGCCAGCCCGAGCGCTCGCACTCCTGGTGGCCCCCCCGCCGAGGTTCTCACCCGTGCTGCGATCCGTCTTGCGGCGGCCTCGCTACAGTCGAGCCAGACATTGAAGGCGATTAGAGACGTGCGCGCTCCCACACAAACAACCCCTCGCTGAGGGTCTATAGCGCGGGGGCCGGCATCAGGAGCAAGTCCTCTGTCGGCCCGCTCGATGAGGGCTTGGAGTCCGCCTCGTCGTAGAGAGGGCAACTCAGATGTTTCGGTCCTGAGAGCGGCGGTTCCGTAGAAGTAGACCGGAAGGCCGGTGTCGATCGCAATGCCCTCCCCGATGGCATGAGCTGCGCTCACGGCCTCGGTCATAGACGCACGGAAGGGCACGATGGGACAGATGTCCAGCCCTCCAAGCCGAGGATGCACCCCTTCATGCGTGCGCAGATCTATATAGGCGAGCGCCCGGGCCAGCCGGATCATTCCCGAGCACAGGGCTTTCGCGCCGGCGGTCACGGTGAGGACGCTGCGGTTGTGAATAGGGTCGGAGTGAACGTCTAAGATCCGGCCCCCCCCGCCTTCAACCGCCCTCAGGGCGGCCGTGATCTTGCCGGGTCGGCGACCCTCAGAGATGTTCGGGACTGCGATCAGGCCCATCGAGGGGTTACCGTAAAGGACGTGAGACGACCGATGAGGACACCACCAGGATGACGGAAGAGCTCGAGTACGGCTACAGCGCCGAGGTCGCGCAGGGTTACGACGAAGCGGTAGTGCGGGCGCGGCTGGCCCTGAAGAGCGAGGGTTTCTCGATAATCACAGAGAGTCATGTGGGCGGCCTTTTCGGCCCGGAGGCGGGAAGTGAACGCCAGTATCTGTTCATGGGCGCGTGGGATTCGGCAGCCGGCCGGCGCAACGTCGGCGCCGAGATCGATGTTGCTGTTCACCTACCATGTAATGTCGTCGTGCAGGAGACGGGCACGTCGGCCATCGTGGCCGCGCTTGACCCGGCCGAGGCCTTAGAGGGTGTAGAGGGTGTAGAGGGTGCCGATGTTGGTCCCGCGGTGGCCGCAGAAGCCCGCGAGGCGCTCGCACGGGTTCTGACCAAAGTCCAAATGGGGGTTTGACATGGCCACCGGCGAAGGGGTCCGCACGATTGTCGAGGGCCTCTTAAACCGTCTCGACGAGGTGGTCGAAACGGCCGTAGACGTCATCTGGGACATTCCCTCGTACGGCCGCATGACCGAACCCTTACGTCAAGAGGTGCGAGATGCGGTTCGGGAGAATGTCGTTTCGTTGGCCCAGGCTGTGCGCCAACTGCGCGAGCTCTCACGCGAAGAGCTGGAGATGATCGAACGCGTTGGTGCTCGCAGGGCAGAGTCCGGGATCCCGCTCGACGATGTCTTGAGCGCCTACCGTGCAGTCGTAAGGGTGTGCTGGGATGTGCTTGCGGAGGAGTGCAGGTCATCTCCCGGGAACGCAGTGGACGTGACGATCGAGCTTGCAAGCACGGTCTTGCGTTTTACCGATCAGGTCTCGACCACGGTCGCAGAGGCTTACGCACGTGCCCAGCGCACAATAGTCAGAGAGCAGGAAGGCACCCGGCGCCAGTTCCTCGCGGAGCTTCTCTATGGAACCGAGGCCACACCCGAGGACATCCTCAGTCAAGCACACACCTTCGGTTACGACCTTTCCCTGAGCTTCATCGCACTGGTCGGCATCGGCCCCCGTGAGGACGCGCGCAAGGAGGCGGCGGTTGCCTCTGCGGCGGCGGCGGTGACCGCCTACTCCACGGCGGAGCCCATCGTGATCCAGAAGGGCGAGCAGACGATCGCTCTCGTCCCGGCGGAGCCGCTATCGGATCCCATGATCATGCCGGAAAAGCTAGTGGCGGAGCTAGGAGGGGAATGGCGGTTCGGGATGGGAGGGCCCGAGCCCGGGCTGAAGGGAATTCGGCGCGCCTACCTCGAGGCGCGTGAGGCGATCGAGATAGGGAGCGCCCTCGGACTCGAAAGCCGCATCTTTCGCTTCGACGACCTCTTGCTCTACCACTTTCTCCGGGCGGAACCGTCGCTTGTGGAGCGCTTCGTCGAACAGATGCTCGGGCCACTCATCTCCTACGACGCACGCAGAAAGGGTGAGCTGATCAAAACCCTCGAGTGTTACTTCGCCACCGACGGCAGCGTCAAGATGGCCGGCGAAGTGCTGTTTGCGCACCCCCATACGGTCACCTACCGCCTCAAACAAGTAGAAAAGCTGACGGGCTGGTCGTTGCGCAATTCGGAGGACAAGCTGCGCCTCCAGTTTGCCCTGCGCGGTCATCGTTTCGCCCAGGCTCGCGCGGAGAAAGAAGTCTAGACCGAGGGCGTCCCGAAGGGTCCCGTCATCCGAGGCTCGGCCGCTCCCGGGTGCTAACCTCGCCCCTGTGCCACAACGGGTGTTGATCATTGGATGGGACGGGGCCGATTGGAAGGTACTCGAACCCATGCTCGAGGCCGGAAACCTTCCCAACCTCGCCGGGCTGATCAAACGCGGCGCCCACGGAGACTGCCTGTCGTCGGTGCCCTCACATTCGTGGTGCGCCTGGCCGTCCTTCATGACTGCGCTCAATCCGGCGGGCCACGGTGTGTTCGACATTCTCGAGCACAAGCCCGGTGCGTCGAGAAGGTTGCCGGTTACCTACCGCTCGATCAAGGCCAGGACTGTCTTCGACGACTTCAGCGAGGCAGGTAAGACATCGCTTGCGATCAACATTCCCCTTACCTTTCCGGCGCCTCAGGTCAAAGGAAAGGTGATCGGCGGAGGAGTCCTGCCTTCCAGCCGCTCATACACCCATCCGACCGAGCTCCAGCAGGAGCTCGATGCAAACGCCCCCTTCCCTGTCAACGGAATGAGCTGGACGACTTATCGGAATCGCCCCGATGCGTTCATGCAGGAGACCGAGGACATTACCGCCCAGCGACAGAAATCCTTCGAATACCTGCTCGACACCACGGAATGGGACTTCGGGGTGCTGGTCTACGTCTCCACCGATCGAATCCAGCACTGTCTCATGGAGTACATAACCCCGGAGAATCCCACCTATCCAGAGCTCAAGGAGACTCCGGTGGGACAGCGGATTCGGGCTTTCTACGCGCAGCTCGACCAGGGCCTCGGTGAGCTGCTCAAGAGGACTACCGATGAAGATCTCGTCATCTTCATGTCAGACCACGGACACCAGTACTGCGCTCGCACGTGCACCATGGACCGGATCTTGCGTCACCTCGGATGGCTCGAGTTCTCCCGGGGGTCGTTTGCGTTCAATCTGATCCGGTGGGGGCCGGGCCGGCGCATCGCCCGGCGCATCTACGATCTGTTGAAGCTCCACGGGAAAGTATCGATTCCCGCTTCGCCTATCGACTGGTCGAAGACGCGGGCCTACACCAGCGTCGTTTCGACCGGCGAAGGGGTGTCGGTCAACCTCAAGGGCAGGGAGCCGGAGGGAACGGTAGACCGGGCCGATTTTGAGAAGGTCAGGGACGAGCTAGCCGAATCCCTGTCCGGCTTTCGCGATCCCGAGACGGGCAACCCCCCCATCTCCAAGATCTACAGAAAGGAAGAGGTGCTTTCGGGCCGGTTCCTCGACACAGCACCCGACCTGCTGCTGGTGCCTGCGCCCCTCTACTCGCTGACCCACGCCAAAGGCATGATCGAAAAGGCAGACTGGCTGTCGGGGGACCATCGCCTGGAGGGCGTTGTAGTCGCAACCGGCCCCGAAGTTACCCCCGGTCCGTTGCGCGAGCCCGCCCGCCTCATCGATCTTGCCCCGACTGCGATGGCGGCCCTCGGGGTCCCGAGCGCAATCCCACGCGACGGCGTCGTCCTGCCGGCGCTCGCCGGTGAGGGAATCGGGCTCGAGGTGAAAGACCAGGCTCCCGGCGCCGGGAGCGAGCAAGATGGAAGTGGGCTGGATGCCGACGAGGAGATCGAGGTCGAAGATCACCTCCGGGGTCTCGGCTACGTCGAGTAGGGCGGTCAAGCCGCCCCCGGGGGGTTAACTCCGATGCGCCTGGGACTCGCCCTTCCCCATTACAGCTCCGATCCGGCAGACGGCGCCGCCACCTGGGAGCGTGTGGCCGGCATAGCCAAGGTGGCCGAAGACTCCGGGTTCGCGTCGTTGTGGGTATCGGATCACCTGTTTGTCGACTGGAGCAAATACGGAGCGAGCGCCGAACCACGGGGATCACTCGAATGCTGGACAACCCTGAGCGCGCTCGCCGCCGTCACCTCCACGATCCGGCTTGGTTCTCTGACGTTGTGCAACGACTTCCGGAACCCGGCGCTTGTGGCCAAGATGGCTGCCTCTCTCGACGTCCTATCGGGTGGCCGGCTGGAAATCGGGATGGGCGCCGGCTGGTACAGGCCGGAGTACGAGGCCGCCGGTTTCGACTTTGCCTCGGCCCGCCGGCGGATCGAGCGCCTGGGTGAGGCCATTCAAATCGTGGCCCGGATCCTCGAGGGGGAAGAGTTGAGGTTCACGGGAGACCACTACTCGGTGGATGGAGCCATCGCGCACCCCCGCCCGGTGCAGGATCCGCGTCCACCCCTGTGGGTTGGAGGCAAGGGGGACAGGCTTCTGCAGGTCGCCGCGCACGCGTCGGACGGTTGGAACCTCTCCTGGCTGGGCGCCCTCGAGTGGTACCGGGAGCGATTGGGGGCGGCGGAGCGGGCATGTGAGAAGGCCGGTCGGGACCCGGGCACCCTCCGGAGATCGGTCGGCGCCTACATGCTTTGCGGACGGGACGACCGGGACCTGGCGAGGCGATGGGAGCGCCTGGTGGAGCGCACACCTCCTGGGGTTCTCTCCGGTGAGGCAGGAGGACCCATCCGGCTCGACGACTGGCGCCGAACCAGCTTTGCGGGGACGATCGACGAGGTCGTGGATGGTCTCGGACGGCTGGCGGATCTCGGGGTCGAAGAAGTGATCGTAAGCCTGGGCGCTCTGCCCTTCCAGGTTGCCGACGAGGACGACGTGGGCCTGGTTGGTACGAAGGTTGCATCGGCGTTACGCTCTAGTCCGGCAGCGAATACCTAGGAGGTCGAAGGCAATGAGTCTACCAGGCGGCGGAGAAATGATCCTTGTCTTGTTGGTGCTGTTGCTACTCTTCGGCGCCTCGCGGCTCCCGAAGCTGGCGCGCTCGATGGGCCAAGCCGGCAAGGAGTTCAAGTCCGGCATGAAAGAGGGCTACAAGGAAGAGCCGGTCGAGGGGTCGTGCCCGTTCTGTGGCGTGGAGATCCCGGCGGGGTCCAAGTTCTGCCCCGGGTGTGCACGTTCCGCCGAGGACGTCATTGCCGAACGGGCCGTCAAGCAGAAGTCCGCCTGACCACCGGCGAGAGCGGGCCGTGCCGTCGAGCGGCCCGTCGTCGGGGGGCCCTTCTCCTCGTTCGAACCCGCCGTGGCGGCCCCCGGCGGGAATGGCACCTTTCGGGTTGGGGTTGACCCTACAGGACAGCCGGGGGTGCGTCCCCGGCCCTTAACCCCTATTGATAAGGTAGAAGGATGACAAACTTCCGCGATCTCTTGCAGCAGGCCAAAGCCGAGATCGAAGAAACAACTCCCGAGGAGGTACGCGACAGGCTCAGGATGCGCGAACCGGTGCAGCTCCTCGATGTACGCGAGCAGGAGGAAGTGGATCAGGGCATGGTGCCAGGCGCCGCCCACCTCGGCCGGGCGCACTTCGAGAGCCGGGTGGAGGATGTGGTCCCGGACAAAGAGGCGCCGGTGATCCTGTACTGCGCAAGCGGCGTACGCAGCGTGTTCGCGGCGAAGACGCTTGGGGAGCTCGGCTACCAGAGGGTCGAGTCGATGGCTGGAGGCTTCACCCGGTGGAAGGAGCTCGGGTACGAGCAGGCCACCGTCCGCAGCCTGGAAGCCTCCCAGCGAGAGCGTTACTCGCGCCACCTACTTCTCCCGGATGTGGGCGAACAAGGCCAGCTCAAGTTTCTTGACGGCAAGGTGCTGTGCATCGGCGCCGGCGGACTGGGATCTCCCGCGCTCCTCTACCTTGCCGCCGCCGGAGTGGGGACCATCGGAATCGTCGACGCCGACATCGTTGACGCAAGCAACCTGCAGAGACAGATAATTCACGACCTCGACCACCTGGACGTACCGAAGGTCGAGTCGGCCAGAGAGGCGATCGAAAAATTGAACCCCGATGTCAGGGTCGTCACCCATCACGAACGCATCGACGCGTCCAATGCCAGAGAGTTGCTGATGCAGTACGATGTCGTCGTCGACGGGTCCGACAATTTCGACACCCGTTATGTGCTCAATGATGTTGCGGTCGAGTTGCGCAAGCCGGTTGTGCACGGCTCGATCTTTCGCTTCGAGGGAATGGTGTCGACCTTCGTACCCTTCGAGGGGCCCTGTTACAGCTGCCTCTACCCCGAGGCCCCGCCCCCCGAGCTCGCACCGAGCTGCAGCGAAGCAGGCGTCCTGGGTGTGCTCCCGGGAATTGTCGGAAGCCTCCAGGCGAACGAGGCTCTCAAGCTGATAGGCGGATATGGTGATCCTCTGATCGGCCGGCTGCTCACCTTCGACGCCCAGGCAACTCAGTTCGGCGAGGTCAAGGTGCGCAGAGATCCAAGGTGTCCGGTGTGCGGTGAGGACGCAACGCAGGGGCTTGCCTCCGAAAAGGAAACGACCGCAGCCTAGCTTCTCCGTCGTGAAGGTTGCCGTGATCGCGGATACGCACACCTACGGGTTGTCGCGGTCAATTCCCGCAGGAGCGTGGCCCTATCTGGAGACTGCGGACCACATTCTCCACGCCGGCGATGTGACCGACCCGGTCCTGCTCGACGAGTTGAGTGGACTGGCGCCACTGACGGTCGTGATGGGCAACTGCGACGCCGGCGACGTGCGGGCCTGGGGGGCGACCGACGAGGCTTCGCTCGAGCTCGGCGGGGTGCGCCTCACCATGGTCCACGATTCCGGGCTTGCAAGGAACCGGCGCGCCAGGATGTCGGCGCGATGGCCTCGGGCGCGCGTGGTTGTTTTCGGCCACTCGCACCTTCCGTGCAACGACGATGCAGATGGGCTGCTCCTGTTCAATCCGGGCAGTCCGACATGGAAGCGGTTCGCCCCCTTCACCTCCATGGGGATGCTGTGGATCGAAGATGGACGCGTGGAAGGCGACATCTTCCCCGTTTAACCGGTTTCGGCGAGCACCCGTTCCATCCAGGAGAAGGGGTCTTTGACTTCGCTCCAGGTCGGCAGATTGTCGGGCGCCTCCCAGACGCGGTTCAGGGAGCTGATCCCTTTGAGTTGCAGGACGGCAGCCGAGAAGGTCCTGCCCGAGGATCGAAGCTCGTTGTCCATCGACACCCCCAGGAGCGTCTCGAGCATTGACCGGCCTTCGCTCGGTGCTGTGTTGCGCCGTGCCATCCCCTCGGTGACCTTGGCCCTCTCGCCGACCACCTCGTCGGCCACCGCCTCGGCCGCCGAGTTGCAGTAACCGTCGAGCACCGCCACGAACGCGTTCCATCGTTCGACCGCTCCCCGGTGCCGGTCGGTCTGGACGACGGGCAGGGCGGCCTGGGCGCCGGCACCCTCCTGAATCGCCTCCATGCCCTTGGACGAGAGGTCGATCAGCCTACGTTGCAGCTCCGAGACGTCTATCTCGATGGCATCCACCACCTCGATGAGAAGGCTGCGAAAGTAGTTGGCGATCCAGGGCTGTGACGTGAGCACCACGTGGCGGGTGACGTCCTGTAGGGCGAGCCACCGGCCAAGCGACCTCGGTTCGAAGGAGTAGTCGGCCGCGAGGCGCGCCAGGTTTGTTTCCACGCAGAAGAGCAGGCCGTCGTCGGCCCGCGGAAACGGTGGATCGTGCCTGCCGAGCGATTCTCCGGCCAGATGGCCCACCAGAGTCCCCACCTGCATGCCGAACAACAACGGCGCGATGGGACCCATCGCGCCCTGCAGGGGGCCGGAAACCTCTGTCTGCTCCGGGAACTTGATCATCTCATTCATGAAGCGCTGCGACATGTGCTCGAACAGCCAACGCCAACCATCGAGAGTCAGGCGAACCCACTCGGTTCGGTCCACAATCTTGGCGCGCGCCGGCTCCCCGGGCGCCAGGCGGGTGAAGCCCGAGACCACCAGCTCGGCGGGATGCACAGTGTCGAAGTACGGACCCGTGTCCAATGGAAGGGGCGGCTCTGCGGAAGACTCGGCGACGACGGCCAGCGCGATCTGCCGGGCGATCTCGAAGTTCACCGGACCTCCGCCTCCGGCAGCCAGGATCCGCTGGATCTCACGAAACAAGGGGATATCGCCGAAGGACGGGTCGGTCATCATCTGATTCTCCCCCAAGAGTGGTGAAGCTCGGTCCCGCCCCATCCCAGGGATCGCCTCGGATCCCGGTGCAATCCGACCGTTCTCAACCGCCCGGCGGTAACCTCGGGTGGTGTCTCGCGACCTCGCGATCGACTTGGGAACCTCCACCACGCTTGTCTACGAGAGGCAGTCCGGGACTTTGTTCTCCGAACGATCGGTGCTGGCGGTGGACAAGGACAGCGGAGCAGTGGTTGCAATGGGCCGGGACGCCTGGCGCATGATTGGCTCCACTCCGGACAACGTGGCGGTGGTGCGCCCACTCTGCTCGGGTGCAATCTCCGACTATGACGTCACCGCAAAGTTGCTGAGCCTCGTCCTCGCACGAGCCGGAGTCGGCCGGTGGTCTCGACCGCACGCGGTGGTTTCGGTTCCCAGCGCTGCGACGGCGGTCGAGCGAAGCGCCATGCAGGAGGCGATTCTCGCTGCGGGAGCGCGCTCCTGCAGGCTCTTCCCCCAACCGCTGGCTGCGGGGTTGGGTGTGGGGTTGCCGATCTACGAACCGGTTGGCAGCTTTGTGGTCGACCTGGGTGGCGGTACGACCGAGGTTGCGCTCATATCGGTGGGGGGGTTGGTGAGCAATACAGCACTCAAGGTCGGAGGCTTCGATCTCGACGCGTCGATCCAGCGTTATGTGCATGATGAATATGCCCTGGAGATCGGCGAGAGGACGGCAGAGGCCATCAAAATCACCGTCGGCTCGGCGTGGCCCCTACCCGAGCGCGAGAAGGCAGAGGTCACCGGGCGTGATCTCGCCTCTGGGTTTCCGAAGTCGATCATGGTTACCTCCGGAGAGATTCGGGAGGCGATGTCCGAGCACATCCGCGCGCTCAGCCTTGCGACGATCGCCTGCCTGAGCACCTCCCCGCCCGAGCTGGTTCAAGATGTGATGAGTCGCGGGATCACGCTGACGGGGGGCGGGAGCCTCCTTGCGGGGCTGGATGTCCTGCTGGCGGAAGAGACCGATGTGCCGGTGCATCTCAGCGAGCGGCCCTCCGAGTCGGTGGTGCGGGGCGTCGGCCGGGCACTCGGATCGAAGGACGCGCTCGATTCATTGATCCTCGACTTGGAGCCGTGATGGAACCAGGGTGGTTCCCGGGGCCTTCCGAGGCGCCGGGGCCGGACTTCAGGGGTGGCGTTCGAGGATTCCCGGCGCGCCGACATAGGGATTCCAACCCCTCTAAATTGGATCCGTGAAGAGGAGTGAGGTTCGGGCCCTGCAGGCGTTGGCTCCACCGGCAGAAGACCGTCTGGTCAAATGGCGGCGCGTTGCGATTGCTCTTGGCGCCGGCCTAGTTGTGGTGGTTGCTTTCACCGTGCCGATTCCCGCTATCTATGCGTTTCTACCCGGTCCCGCCCGCGATGTGGAGCGCCTCGTAGAGATCAGCAACGAGCGTACCTACTCCTCCGAAGGCAAGTTGTACCTGACTACCGTGCTGGTGGATACGCAGGTCACCCTGGCGGAATGGGTTGAGACCGCCATCGATCCCAACAAGGCAATCGTGCTGAAGAGAGACTTCGCCCCAGAGGGGGTTTCCCTGGAAGAACTCGACAGACGGCAGCGCGATGAGATAAGCGATTCGAAAAAGCATGCACAGGAGGTGGCCCTGTCCGCCCTGGGGTACGGGCGTCCCACGGGCTCGGGGGCGCAGGTGGAGCAGACCGAGCCAGGGGAGCCGGCATATGGGGTCCTCGAGCCGGGAGATGTGATTTTGACCGTCGATGGCAGGCGGGTTGAGACTTCCTGCGATGTGGGAAGTGCCGTTGCCCACCATGCGGTGGGGGAGACGGTGTCCCTTCGTGTCAAACGTGACGGGGAAGTGCTGTCTTTGTCTCTCCGCACGGCGGACGACCCGGCCGATCCTCGGGCGCCTTTCCTAGGAGTCGCGATGAGCGATGTCGACTATGAGTTCGACCCCGGCGTCGATGCCAAGTTCCGCACCGGAGCAATAGGCGGACCCTCGGCCGGCCTGATGTTCTCCCTCGCCCTATACGACCGGCTGACCTCCGACGACCTCACCGGGGCGCGGAGCATCGCCGGAACCGGGTCCATCGGATGTGACGGAGGCGTAGGGCCGATCGGCGGGGTGGAGCAGAAGGTTGCCGGCGCGGAGCTGAGAGGGGCCGACGTCTTCCTGGCGCCCGTCGCCAATGCCGAAGCGGCTCGGCGCGCCGCAGACGAGATGGATGTGGTCGCAGTTTCATCTTTTGACGAGGCAGTTAAATACCTCGAAGACCTGGAATAGTCATACCAACCCATTACGCTGCTTTTCATGGCCACACAAACCCGTCGATTTAGAAGTCGCGGCCTGATCGTTGGCGCGCTGTTCATACTGCTGTTCACCGCAACCGGCCTCGCCGGGTTCTACACCGATGTGTTGTGGTTCCAGGAGGTTGGCTTTGCATCGGTCCTGTGGACGACCCTGAGCTCGCAGGTCGCCCTTGCCTTCTCGGTGGGGCTGCTGGTGGGCCTCCTCGTCTGGGCCAACCTGGTCATCGCCGCACGAGTCGCTCCTCCCTACCGCACGACGAGGTTCGAGGTTGTGGGCAGGGTGGATCCCATCGATCAATACCGCGACTTGCTGATGCCCTACCTTCGTTGGCTTCGACTTGGAGTAGCGGCAGTCGTGGGTCTCCTGACGGGTCTCGGAGCAACTTCGGCCTGGGAAACGGTGCTGTTGTGGATAAATCGCGTTTCGTTCGACGCAACCGATCCGCAGTTCGATCTCAATGTCGGCTTCTATGTATTCGAGCTTCCGTTCTTCAATCTCGTGCTCGGCTACATCTGGTTTGCACTGCTGACGTCATTGGTGCTCTCGATTGCCGCACACTTCTTCCACGGCTCGATCCGTCCCGAGGGTGGGTTGGCGGGGGTATGGCCCGGAGCCTTGGCGCACATATCGGTTCTCTTGGGCTTCCTTGCGCTGGTGAAGGCGGTGCAGTACTGGCTTGGGCGTTTTGGATTGAACTTTTCGATGCGCGGCGCTGTGGCAGGCGCGAGCTATACGGATGTCAACGCCCACCTTCCCGCACTGACGTTGCTCGCGATCATCTCGGTTGTCTCTGCCGGTCTGTTTCTCGTCAACATACGCGTCCGGCGTCTGTCCCTCCCTCTTGCCGCCGTTGGGCTGTGGATCCTGATTTCAGTTCTCGCGGGCGGGGTGTGGCCGTGGTGGGTCCAGCGCTTTTCCGTCGATCCCCAGGAGTTGCAACGTGAGAGGCCATTCATAGGGCGCAACATCGAGGCGACGACGCAGGCTTACGGCCTCGAAGATGTAGCTACACAACCTTATCCTGCGACTCCTGATTTGAGCTCAGATGCGATCCAGCAGAACGAGGATGTCGTGCAGAACGTGAGGCTTTGGGATCCGGCCATACTTCGGCGCGTCTACAAGCAGCTTCAAGCTATCCGAACCTACTACGAGTTTCCCGACGTCGATATCGATCGTTATGAGGTCGACGGAACCACCCGGCAAGTGCTCCTGTCGGCGCGTGAGCTCTCGGTCGACGAGCTCCCTGAGGGATCGAGGAGCTGGTCCAACGAGCATCTGGTCTATACGCACGGGATCGGGCTCGTTGCAAGTCTGGCAAACGAGTCGAGCTCGGCCGGCCTGCCCAACTTCTTGGTCAAGGACGTACCCGGCACGGTTACGGAGGATGCGCCTTCGTTCGAACTGGACCAGCCCCGGGTGTACTTCGGTGAGACGTTCGAACCCACCGAATACTCGATAGTCAATTCAGGGCAGAAAGAGCTCGATTACGAGACGACAGACGAGTCGGTAAGGAGTCAATACGAGGGTGAAGGGGGGGTGACGTTGGGGGGTTTCGCACGACAAGTTGCCTTTGCGGTGCGCGAGGGCGACCCAAACTTTGTGCTGTCGAGCCTGATCAAGGATGACTCGAAGGTGTTGTTCTACAGAAACGTGCGCGACAGGGTAATGCGCGCTGCTCCCTTCCTTTCACTTGACCAGGATCCCTATATCGCAGCGGTGGACGGACGCCTCGTGTGGATGCTCGACGCCTATACGTCAACCCCCTACTATCCGTATTCGCAGCGCTTCGACATGTCCTCGATCCTGGGGGCGACGACGGACTCCGGTGTGCTCGAGGGGCGGGTCAACTACATTCGCAACTCCGTAAAGATCGCGGTCGACGCTTACGACGGCTCCATGAAGTTCTACATCGTCGATGACCAAGACCCCTTGATCCAGGCGTGGGGCAAGGCGTTCCCATCCCTTTTCACAGAGGACGAACCGAGCGAGGATCTCGAAGCCCACTTCCGGTATCCGGAGGATCTGTTCAAGGTCCAGTCCGAGGTGTACCTCACCTATCACATGCAGCAACCGGAGACCTTCTACCGAAAGTCGGATGAATGGGGCATCCCGGAGAACCGAGGTGGCAACCTCGCCGGGACGACGGCTAATGCTGGTGTGCCGGATCAGGTGCCGCCCACCTACCTGCTGACCAAGCTCCCCGGCGAAGCCGAAGAGGAGTTCATGCTGACGCGAGCGTTCACACCGAGGGCGCGCCCCAACATGATCGCTTTCATGGTTGGACGCTCGGATCCGGCCAACTACGGCGAGCTGCTCACGCTCGAATTCCCGCGTCAGCGTCAGGTTCCGGGCCCCGAACAGATAAACAACCTGATCAACCAGAATCCGGAGATCTCGCGCAACCTCACGCTTCTGACCCAGCGGGGATCGGACGTCGACTTCGGTGCCCTGGTCATCCTTCCGGTGGAGGACTCGATTCTGTACGTCCAACCGCTGTTCGTCAGCGCCAATGGTTTGGAGACGACGACGACAACCGCTCCGCTCGACGTGACCGGCACCATCAGTGAGGAGGGCATTCCCGAGCTGTTCCAGGTGGTCGTGGTCCAGGGCGAACGTGTGGTGACGGGGAAGACGTTCGAGGAGGCTCTCACCAAGCTGTTCGGTGTCACGACGCCTCCCGACCAGGTTCCTCCCGACGAGGGGGACGGCGACGGCGGGGCACAGGATGGGGAGCTTACGGACCTGGTGGCCGAGGCCGGTCGGCTCTACGACCGTGCCCAACAGGCCCTCCAGGATGGCGATCTGCAGACCTACGCGCGTCTGATCGAGCGGATCGGCGCCCTCCTGGAGCAGGCCCAGGCCATCCAGCAGTAGCGCCGCGGGGCTATGGATGGGCGGGGAAGCTCCATTGCACGGTGGAGCCCGCCTACCGGGCTCGGAAGTTGCAATGAAGCTGGAAGCAGGTGTGTCGACCGGCCGCCGCGTGCTGGGTATAGTGGGTCGGCAGGGTGGAGCAGTCTGGTAGCTCGCCGGGCTCATAACCCGGAGGTCGTAGGTTCAAATCCTACCCCTGCAACCAACAAAACCCCAGGTCAGGGACCTACGGGGGCCGCCCGCAACCGGCCTTCCCGCTTGGGGGTGGGATGCCCGACCGCCGGGACGACAACGACGGCTGGGATCATCCCCCGGGAGAGGGCGGTCAGACTCGTCCTCGACCACGAGCACGAGTATCCGTCGCAGTGGAAGGCGATCTGTTCGATCGCCTGGATCTCAGGAGGGGTACTTGTTGTTCGGCATGGCTCCATCCTCCCAACATCAGGAGCCTCCACCAAACTCAGACGAAAGTCGGGCCGGGTCTATGCGGCCGGGTTTCCACCACACCCTTCCGATCGCTCCCAGCACCTATCACGCAGCCAAGAAGAGATCGCCCTCCAAACGAGCCCGGGGTGGTTCACCTCCGGTGCCACCGGTTACCAGCACCGTCTTGCCGAGCATCGATCTGCTGGGGATCTCATCCATCTCGGCGCGCCTTGCGGTTGTTGAGGATCGCAAACGATCTTGGAGGTTGGACACCCGGCGTTATCCCGGCGTCTCAGACGTTGATGACGACCTTCCCTCGCGCGTGACCTTCTTGCATGTACCGGATGGCCGCGGGGACCTCGCTTAGCGGGTACATCCTGTCGATGACCGGTGCCACCTTGCCGGACTCGATCGGCTCGGCGAGGACGATCAAGTCCTCTGAGTTCTCTGAGGAGATGAACGTGCCCAGCTTCTGGCCGACGTACCGGGACACGACGATCGCCCGGAGTTGGCGATCAGTGCCCCCGAGCCATCGTCCATCGGTCTCACCTCCAACGATGACAAGCGTCCCCTTCGGGGTGAGCGTGCGACGGAGACGGGACAACGACGAGTTCCCGCCGATGTCGAGGATCAGGTCGTAGCGTTGCTCCCTTTCGGCGAATCTTCACGCGTGAAGCTGATGTAAGGGTTGAGACGAGAGGCTACCGGATTCTCCTTGCTCCAGATCGCGTTGCAGAACCTTCTCAGACTAGCGAATCTCGCCGGCCCCCTGCACGGCAAGAGCAGGGCGAGCACCGGGCCGCGGGCGGCCCAAGGCGGCGACCGAAAGGATGCGAAGCCCTCACACTACGAGCTTCTGTAGGGGCTACTTGAAGGGAAGGGTCGTACGCCCGGATGGTCGCGTAGTGCTCATTCCGCTCATCGATCGGGAGGGCGTGCTCGAGTGGGACTTCGAGGTGAGCGGCCACTGACTCGGTGAGGAGTGCGTAGGCCGATCGCCCGATGTGGTCGGTCACGTGGTTCTTCATGAGCAGGTGGGCCACGGTGACGTCGGGGGCCAAGGAGCTCCTGATGGCCTGCGACTGACTGGATGATGTACTCGCCGTGGTGCAGCACGAACTTGAGATCCAGGCCACCGATCGAGGAGCACGCGTCGCAGGTGCAGGTCATGAGATCGCGGGCCGCCTTGAGACGAGCCCGGTACGCCTCATAGCAGGTGGCCAGGCAGGCCAAGAACGAGGGGCCACGGAGTTGCAGCTCATCGTCGGCCGCGAAGCTGAAGACCGCGTCGCCCTCGAGTTTGGATATTGCGAACGGCGGGGCCATCCGTTCGACGATGCCATCGACGCAGGCTCGCCAATAGGGGATAGGCCTCGGGCACGAACCTACCGGCCGCCATGTCGGCGGCGTGGGCTTGCGCGACGGCCCGCAGGAAGGCGGTGTAGCCAGAGATGTCCGCCAGCAACATCGTGCCACGGCCCGGACCGGAGGGAACGAGTGGTGCCACGTTGGACTCCTTCCCCCGCAGGGCATGAGCTGAACCGGGGCCATCGGCGCACAATCAACAAGCGGCCTCGGCCGGGTGCCATTCGTTTCCCCTTCCTCTCGAGGTGGCGCGGCTGGAAGGCTCTTCCCGGCCGGTCCCGGCCCCTAGGAGACGGAGCTGGGCTCGGATGGCGGCTCGGCCAGGTACTCGTGGATCAAGCGGAGAGCCGTCGAGCCCTCCCCCACGGCGGCCGCGCAGCGTTTCGCCGATCCGTGCCTCACGTCTCCTGCGGCGAAGATCCCGGGCACGCTGGTCTCGAAAAGGAGGGGCTCCCGGGCCGATCCCGCGGGGCAGCTTTCGCTCGCGTCCCTCCCCGTGAGGACGAAGCCCCATCGATCGCGGGCGACTTCCGAAGGGAGCCATCCCGTGTGAGGCTCGGCCCCTACGAGAAGGAACATCGCTTCCGCGCGGACGGTTTCTCGCTCCGGTGACCCCCGCCGGGCCAGCGTCACTTGCTCCAGCCATCCCTCACCGTGAACGGCCACCACTTCGGAGCGGAATCTCACGGTGATGTTCTCGACGTTGTCGATCTTTCTGATCAGGTAATCTGACATGCTCGCCGCGAGCGAGTCGCTTCGGACCAGGATCGTCACCTGTTTAGCGTGGGTCGCGAGGTGCACCGCGGCCTGCCCCGCTGAGTTCCCCCCTCCAACAACGAGCACCTCTCGTCCCTCCATCGCCTGTGCCTCGGCTCCCGAGGCGCCGTAGAAGACGCCGGTTCCGATGAGGTCCTCGATGCCGGGAACCTCGAGCCTCCGATAGGACACGCCCATGGTGAGGATCACCGCCCGCGCTCTCGCCGTCTCGGGAGCCGGTGGGGACGCTTTTCCGGGATCGGGGGGCCAAGGACCGAGGTCGAGAACGAAGTCTCCGACCTCTTGCCGTATTCCCTGTACCGCCTTCGTCATGAGGAACGTGGTTCCGAAGACCCAAGCCTGCTGATATGCCTGCTGAGCCAGCTCGTTGCCACTTATCCCCTTCGCGAAGCCCAGGTAGTTGCGGATCAGCGAGCTGCTTCCAGCCTGCCCACCGATCGCTTCCCTCTCCACGAGGAGCGTTCGCAGACCCTCCGAGGAGCCATAGACGGCGGCGCCCAGTCCCGCCGGTCCCGCGCCCACAACTGCCACGTCGAACGGGTCGCCGGAGTCCTCCAAGCGAGTCAGGACTCCGAACGCGTCCGCGATCTGGGCGTTGGTCGGGTTGCGAAGAGGCTCCTTGCCCCTGCGCACGACCACGGGCAGAAGATCAGCACCCACGCCCGCGCGTTCCACGACTTCCCTTGCCTGCTCGGAGTCGACCTCGTAAAAGGCGTGGTCAATCCGATAGCGCGTCAGCAGATCTCGAAGCTCGTATGAGCGCTTGGCGTTCTGCCGGCCCACGACGGCGATCTGTGGGTTCTCCGCCGGCTGCGTGCGCGACCACTCGTGGAGAAACACGGTGATCGTCCGATGGAAGAGCTCGTCGGGGGAGCGCCAGGGCTTCAGCACGTAGTAGTCGATGTGGCCCAAGGTCATCGCCTCTACGATCGCCCGGGTCGTGTCTTTGTCTGCCCACGCCCCCCACTCGACGAGCAGTCCCCGCTTTGTCGTCGGCGAGATCTCCTTGATGTCCGCCAGGAACTTCACCCCCGTCGTCCCCGGCAGCCACTGGTCGGTGAGGACAAGAGCGACCTCTCGGCCCTCGCCCAGCACCCGTTCCACCAGCCGCTCGCCTTCCTCGTGCGAGGTCTGGCACTTGACGTCGTAGTGGCGGGCGTAGCGAGCGTGAAGCTCTCGCCTGATCCTTGCCAGCTCCTCGGTGTCGTCGTCAACGACGAGGATCAAGGGCTTCATCGACATGGACCGGGGCTCCAAACGTCTGCCCGCGTCAGCTTCTCGTCGTGACCGGGTTTGATGTGCATCAGGCAGGTCAAGTCGGGTCTCCCCCGAGTCATGATTTCGCATCGCAGGACGTACGCAACCGCGTCCTCGAGCCCCATGGCCAGCCCTCCTCGTAGAGGCCTCCCGCCGAGGCGCCGTCCAGGAATGAGCGGGCCGCTTCTCCGACGTTTCCCATCGTAGCCATCACGAGCACCGGCATCTCCCCACCGGATCTCGCAGAGAGTCACAAGCTCCCACCGGATGAAGCGCACGCTCGTGCTGTCCCCGATGCAGGTCTCCATCAGGCTGTCAAGCTGCTGAAATGCGGAGAGGCCCCTGCCCGCCAGGCGCGCTAAAGCGTTCTCCGAGTGGTCGGAGGGAGCCTCACTCATGATCTTCCCTCTCCTCTCTGTCCCATCAGTGCGGATGGTCACGCTGAGCGAAGTGTGCGTCGAGCCGTCGGTCCCTCAATCGGGTCGCGTCCACGGGAGTGGTGTATGAGTACCACCGCGTCATCCTCTGAATCGACACTCTAGACCGCGGCCTCGAGCTCTTCCCTCACCCCCTCATTGACCTGCGGGTTCTCGCCTTCGATCAGGTTCATGCGCGCCTTGGTGAGCGACTCGATGCTCATGTAACGACGCGAGACCAGCCATTCATCGTTCTGCTCCGCCAACGCCGCGCCGACGAAACGGACCACCGTGCCGCGATGGGGGAAGATGCCACGACGTCGGTGCGTCTTCTGATCTCCTTGTTGAGCCGCTCCAGCGGGTTGTTGGACCAGATCTGTCGCCAGTGGGCGCCCGGGAAGGAGGTGAACGCGAGGATGTCGTCGCGCGCCTCCTCCAGCAGCTGCGCGGCTTCCGGGAAGCGTTCACTCATCTGCTCGACGACACGCGTGTGCTGGGCCCTCACCTCCTCGGCGTCGCCTTGCTCGAAGATCGAACCCACCGCGGCGGCCACGAAGCCCTGCGCGGCCTTGGGGACGCGCGTCAGCACGTTGCGGGCGAAATGGGTACGGTAGCGTTGCCACGAAGCTCCCAGCACCGAGGTGATCGCCTCCACCAGGCCGGCATGATCGTCGGAGACCACCAACTGCACACCGGACAGGCCGCGCGCTTTGAGGCTGCGCAGGAAGGCCACCCTCAAGAAGGACATGCGGATCTTCGTGGCCGGCAAGCTCGTCCAGCGGACATGGCAGGACGGCTTCGGCAGTTCCTGAACGGGGCAACGGACATGCCTGATGCCCACATGGCGCTCATCACCACGGACACAGTCCACAAGCTCTACAGGTCCGGGCTGTCCATGAGCCCCGACTTCGTGGAAGCCGACAGGAACCTCAGCCGCTTGGTGCACTACGTGATGGTCGCGTACGTCGGCTCCATGGGCGTTCGCTACGAGTGGTGCGAGGACGATCTCCCCGAGCGGTCGCAGTTCTTCCACTTTCCGCACCCAGTGATCAACTGTTTCAAAGACGAGATCGCCGTGTGTGAAGGCCGAACCCGTCGCCCTGGATTGTTCGCCTCGCTTGCTCAGTGGACCAATCGACCGCGCGACTAACCTACCCCTGCAATCACACGCAGAAGGTCAGCTCAACTAGAGGGCGAGCGGGAGCACCGCAATAGGCAGTGAGTCCGGCCGGAGGGCGAAGCGGCTCTGTCTCTCTTCGGGAAGCTCCTCTTGCAGCACGTTGAGGATCACTCCTCCGCCGAGAAACGCGATGAGGACTTCCAGCGCAAGCTCGGAGATCTCGGTCACCGGGCCGGTGGCCCCCCCGAGGACCAAGCGGTGACCACTGGGGACGGCGGCATCGATTTCAAGCAGGAGTAGCCACCCTGCCTTCAGTGACTTCGCCTAAATGGCGTTCACGGTGGGGATGACCTTCGCCGTGTCGGAGAGCGAACCCACCAGCACTCGGATAAGGAAGGTGGCACTGGGCCACGCCCTGCTCTCCTATGTCTCGGCACCGGGATCCTCGCGGTGGCAATCAATTTGATCGCCAACCTTGCCCAGTCCTGATACCGAGTCGCATTCGGCAGATCAAAAGGCCTTGCAGCTTGAGGGGAGGTTCAGCCCCTTAGATCCCTTTCGATGCCACGCGTCACCGCCTTCTCTATCGAAGAGCGAGCAGGGATCGATGGATGGCCGGCAGTTCGAAGCCGAGCTTTGTCCACGTCTCGCCGCGGTCCTCGGTGAACCAGACCGCTCCGTTAGCCAGCCCAGCGTAGAGATGTCCGGCTTCCCTGTCGTCCGTCAGCAACGCATACGGCATCGAGGCGATGGGTTGAGGCAGGCCCCCGGCGAGCTTCTCCCACAGTTGCCCGTCCGTGGTCCGGAAAACGTATGCCTCTGCTTTGCCGTTGGAGTGCGCCTTCATCGCTCCGGGCGATAGCGAGACGTAGCAAACGTTGGCGTCTTCCGGGTCGGCTGCTACCCCCCACCCGTACTTGCGGTCGATGCCCTCGCTCGGACGGGTCCATGTGGCGCCGCCATCCTTGCTGAGAGCGACGCCTGGTCGGAGCGCTCCGCCGCCACCCTGGTAGACACGGCTTGCGTCTGTTGCGTGGAAGGTGAGCGAATGGCAGTCGCGACACGCGCCCGACAGGTGATTGCTCCAGGTCATCCCCCCATCGGTCGAACGCACGACTGCCCCCGCTTCCATTCCGGCGACGATCAGATCTGGATCGGAAGGCGCCACCACGAGGGCTTGCACATAGGGCGTCGAAGGTCTCTCCGCAGGCTGGCGCCAGAGTTTGTGGCCGCGGACATTCTGGAACGATTCCAGCTCCCGCCACGTCGCTCCACGGTCTGGCGACATGAAGACGTGCGGTGGCTTCATCCCTGCCAAGACGAGATCCGGTGCAGCAGGCGTCGTTGCTATCGACTTCACGATCCAGCCGTCGAGCCCGGAGCGCCCCCATGTCTCGCCTCGATCGTCGGAATGCCATAGCCCATCCCCCTGTGTGCCTGCGAAGAGCCGTTCGCCGGCGGGCGCGGCGGTAAGACAACGGACATCGAGGTCACTGACACGGCGAACGACCCAGTTGCCGCCCTCGCGCTCGGCGCGGGCAACTCCGGGCCCGGTTGATGAGACGAACTGCGAGAACACCTCACTCCTCGGATCGCATCAGGCAGGTCATTATGCCGCACGAAGCGTGCTCTCGTCTGCTCAGGGCGATGCCCGGGCGCCGACCCGTGACGGTAAGGCCGGGGTCGCCCCTGCTGCCGCTACATGGCGGCGCTGAGGCGTAGCTGAACCCTCGGCGGCGAGCGCCTGGGCGAACGGGGCGCGCAGCAACCGATCGCCTGCGTTGCCGTTTGCCATCAGTACCGTGATGCCGTTACCGGAGGAACGACCGGGAAGGAACCACGCCCCCAGACTGAGGCCGTCGCTCGTCTCCAGGGTCACGTCGAGCGCTTCCTCGATTACTTCTTCGTCTGGGGCACAGGGCTCCCCGAGGGGTAGTAGATCAGGCTGCGCTGGAAGGTCCACATCACCGCGAGCAGTACTACTACGAGCGCGAATAGGAGAATCGCCAACTGTCTCACTATTCAAGTGTGGACCAGATGCTCACAAGCTGTGCACCCCTTCCGGTTCGTTTCGTGGTCGGCCTGACGAGCGGAGGACATCCTTCAGCTCGACCGAGCTTCAGCTTGCGGCCGTCCTAGGGGCAATAGGACAGCCACTACAATGGCAAGCTTGGATCGCCCGGAGCTGGACACACCTAGACAGGGACGCCCCAGCCATCTCGATGATCACGCGTACATCACGCGCGCGCGACTGTCAGCCCTCTACTCCGAGGCAGCCGAGGCTTACGAGGACCTGTGGGCGCCGGAACTTCTGCCCCTAACACGGGAGCTCTTGCCCCACCTGCGCCTAGACGAAGCCCGACGTGTGCTTGAAGTGGGCGCGGGCGTGGGTTTGCTGTTACCGGAACTGGAGGCTCTCGCACCTCAGGCCGGGATCGTCGCCTGCGATCTAGCGTTCGGGATGCTCCGGCGCGCGCCTGAGGGATTCTGTCGGGCGGTCATGGACGCCGAGCATTTGGCGCTCAAAGACGAGACGGTGGATGTAGGGCTTCTCGCTTTCGTTCTGTTTCATCTCGTCGAGCCGGAGCAGGGAATAGCGGAGATGGCGCGAGTACTTCGGTCCGGCGGCTTTGTCGGGGCGACTACGTGGGGAGATGAGAATGAGCCCGTCTCTTACCAGGTTTGGGATCACGAGTTGGATCGGCACGGCGCCCCCCCGCCAGATCCCGATTTCGCTTGTTTTGAAGAGGTCGATACTCCGGGCAAAGTTGAAGACCTGATGATGAGTCATGGCATCCGTCCGGTTCGATCGTGGGTCGGCGAATACCGAGCCACACCCACTCCCGATCAATTCATCGCTCATCGCATCGGTCACGGGCGCAGCCGCCAGCGCGTCCAACCGATCCCTGAGGAGGTACGTATCCGCTGCTTACGAGACGCCCGTGAGCGACTCAAAGCCTTGACGCCGGACGCTTTCGAAGAGATCGCGGATGTCGTCTACGTGGTGGGACAGAAGGTATAAGGGGGTGGACCTCACCAGGGGTCGGCAGCGAGAGAGGAGCTCTCGGCGCACGTGCTTTCGTGGCGTTCGTCCTTGTGCCGCGTAGGCGCGTTCACCGGATGGCTGTAAGACGATGTGGCCTGAGGTGCACATGTCCGGCCCGTGGTCCGTTGAGCACGATGCGCACCGGGTGGATCTCGGCCGGTCGACCGGTTGGTAGCCATCCGCGGCCGGGAGGTACCAGGATCAGCGTGCGCGAACGCTCCCCGACGAAGACAAGTCGCGCCGGATCGGCGATCTCGCCGTCCCATACGCGCAGCCCGAGGCGTTCGATTTCTGACGCGGCTCGTGTCTTATCGTCGACGACGAGACCGACCTCCGAGAGCCCAACGACTTCCGCAGCCTCAAAAGGTCCTTCGGCACTGCTGTCTGCTATTCCACGGTGTGCAATGAGTTCCAAGATGTTGCCCGCCGGATCGAGACAGTAGCAAGCGAGAGCATCCCAGTCATTGAAGTCAAAGACAGTGTCGAGCGTCTTGGGGTCTGGAAGCAGGTCGCTGCGAGCCCGCAGCCATTCATAGGCGGCGCCGAACCTGTTGCCTGGTACTAGAAACGCGAAGTGATAGAACGGTGCATACCCCGGCGTATCACAGAAGCGCGAGATTGCGACTCCTGCATGGAAACTGAGCGCAGCTTCATTGGCTGCGCCAACCTCATCGAAGCCGAGTCGGTCGAGATAGAACTCGCGTAGCGTGGTGGTTGCTTCTTTCGGCGCGTCAAGGGTAAGGTCGACAATCTCCACGACCAGAAGAGTGTCACACATGATCCGGTCCGGGCCGAGGTCGCCACTGCCCTTAAACGCAGGGCTGACGGACCTGAATGGCCACCTGCTCTCCGACGCGCGCTGGCGGGAGGACTTCGCCAGACTCGACAGCTTCTTGGAGAAACTTGGACGTCAGAAGGTCGACAAGGGACGCCGAATGAAACTCGACGGTGCAGAGATCGTCCGGCGACACCGCACCGGAGATGGGCCGCCCGACTTCGTTGGTGTCGCAGGTGGATTTCCCCCCAAGGGTAAGGGAGCGCGCTTACAGGAGCTCATCGCTAGCCAGTCGTGGGAAAGGCGGCCGTTCGAGGTCCAGTACGGGGGGTCATGCCCCGACCACGTGAATTGGGGAACTCTGGAGGACTTTGTCAACGCGCTGGGCTGGCCGCCGTTTCGACCTACTTAGTCCTATCTGGATGCTTGAGCAACCATAGGACTGTGCCGAGGGGGCTGTTGGGCCCTCCTTTGCTCGGCCCAGCTTCCCAGAGGCGGCTGTCCGTAGCCCAGGCAAGAATAACCAAACCAAGCAAACCGGCCTTTTACCGACTCGCGAAACGCGCGAAACTGGCGCAGATGATGTGTCTCATAACCCGGAGGTCGTAGGTTCAAATCCTACCCCTGCAACTACAAAGGGCTCCGGCGATGCTGGTCCTGGTTCACTTGACCACTCGTGCAGGAAGCCGTGGTGGCGAGCGACTTTCCCATAGTGGTGGCACAGAGATCGGATGCTCGGAGAACTTCGCTTCAGCGCATTTGGGTCAGGTGGCTTTCTCGGTAGCGGTGCGAGTGAAGCATCTGTGTTGTCTGTCTACCGGGCTGCCGGCGCCACCGGCTGATCGATGATCTCGGCGATCGGAGGAGTTTCGTCCTGCGGGGATCGAGCTCGTCGAATGGCTCCTGACGATGGAGTAGTGGATACTGTCTAGCGGTCCGCTTCGTGGGGTATTGATGCGCGTTCCGCTTCCCGTTCTCGGCCCGGCGAGAGCGCATCGGTCACCTTACGTAGGGACTGCTTGAACCGGTCGTACTCAGCGCGCCCAAGTCGTTGCGCTTGCCGGCGCTCCAATTCGCCGATGAATTCGTCGGACATCCGGATGACGTCGACACCGCGTTCGGTCGGCACGACCAGTTTGGCTCGGCGATCCGCGGGTTCCGGGCGGCGCTCGACATAGCCAAGGCTCTCCAGTTCATCTACGATCCGCCCGATCACCTGCTTGTGCCGACCGGAGCGGCGGGCGAGCTCGCTCGAGCGGGTGCCTTCTTCGTCCAGGTGGGCGAATACCGCGCCATGCAGGCGCGTCACGTCCGCAAATCCTGCTGCCTCCAGCGCCTCGTAAAGCCCGTCTTGGACGCCGAACAGGAGCCTGGCGGCGAGCGCACCGAGGTCGGGATGGTTTGGCTGCTCCGGGGTTTCTCGCTGCGGCACGCTTCCCATCCGCTGAATCCTATGTTAACGTTCGTCCCATCTTGTGACAGTCACAAGATGTGACCACTTGGAGGGAGCGACCATGGGCAAACCGCTACGGGTGATCACTCATCTGTCGCAAGCAGATGTCGAGGCTTGGTACAAGGCCGAGGGCCGAGAGGTTCTCCTCGGCGACGTCGTCGATTCAACCAACGGGCAGTCGATGAGCGTCGGTTTTGCTCGCTACTCACCCGGCGCGTCGAACGATTGGGTCGTCACGTATGACGAGGCTCTCATCGTCACGAAGGGCAGGTTTTCTGTTACGTCCTCGGCCGGTGAGAAGGTAACCGCCGCGATAGGCGAAGTGATCTTCCTGCGTAAGGACGCGCAGGTCACTTATTCGGCGGAAAGCGACGGCGCCGAACTCGTCTACGTGACATATCCCCACTGGATGCGGGCTCAGGAAGCGTCGCCACACGCGCGCCTCCTGGATGGTTTTCAGCCGGCTGACGATCTACGTCAAGCTCAGTCGTCAGGTTGATACCTGTGCTATCGACACGGCACCTCGCCATGGTCACCGGCTTTGCGCGACGCGAGACATGCGTCGGGGTTGCGGCTGAGATCGTTTTCCTGCGCGCACAGCCGGAACATCTCGATGCATCACGAGATCCTGCGTGTAGGGGCGCGTCTGATGGAGTGGATGAATCCCGCCTCGGACATGCGCTAGCCGATGGACGCGCTCGCGCGAAGGTGTTCGAGGACCTCGCGGTGTCGTTGACTCCGAGAGTCGAAGGCAGCCCGCACCTGTTTTTGGCCGACGGATCGGATGTCCACGATCCAGGCATCGAACACCACTGGGAGGTAGAGCCGGGACGAGGCTTTCCCGTCATCGACAAGGACGACGCGACTGTGTACCCGGACCCTTTTGCAACGAGCTGCATCATGACGAGGATCAAGGGCATCCAGGATGTTGCGGAGGTGAACGCGCAGCGATGATGACGCTCCTTGGGTTCAGAGGGTTACTTGACACAGTGGCCGAGGGGTGGAACGCGGGGGATGCCGCAATGGCCGCTGCCTGCTTTACCGAGGACGCCGTCTACGTCGAGCCGCCCGATCGCCAGAGATACGACGGGCGCCCACACCTCGCAGAGTTCTTCGGCGGCTGCGACGACATGTCTATGAGGTGGCACCTGACCGCGTTCTCTGAGGAGGATCAGGCAGGCTTCGGTGAGTACACCTTTTCCTTGATCGGCAGAGTCACCAAGCACGGCATCGTCGTCGTCGAGATTGAACGCCAACTGATCGCGAGCTGGCGCGAGTATCAATACGATTCTGAACTTTCGTTTGAGGAATTCGCTGGCGACAGCGTCCGTCGGAGTCGCTGATGCAGCGCGGCAGCGCCGGTGGTGAGGCCGTTCCGGAGTCGCTGGTGACAAGCGACGTGCGGGCAAGGCCGACGCTCGTGGCGCTCGCAGCTGCCACTCTCTTCGGAGGTATCGGTCTCGCCGCCGGAGGCACGGCCGGCGGCGTGCTCGGCGCCGACCTCGGTGGCACTGACGCGGCGGCCGGCTTGCCGCTTGGCCTACTCGTAGCCGGCAGCGCGGGCGCAGCGCTCGTCATCTCCCGAAGCACTGAGTCCGTGGGTCGCGCGCGCAGCCTCATGTTCGGCTACCTCGTCGGCGCATTGGGTGCATTGGTGGTCGTTCTTGCCACAGCTGCCGGTGCTTTCGTACTGCTACTACTGGGCAGCCCCCTCCTCGGCGCTGCTAACGCTTCACTGTTTCTCACCCGCTATGCCGCGGCGGAGGTGGGGGGTGACGCGATGCGCGGACAAGCCCTCGGAGTCGTTCTCGCCGCAACTGCGATCGGCGCCGTCGCCAGCCCGACCTTGATGGGTCCTAGCGGCGAGGTCGCGCGCATCCTCGGTCTCCCGCCGTTGAGCGGCCTATACCTCGTCGCCGCGGTCGCCTTCCCCACGGCAGCGCTCGTTCTGGGCGTCACCTCATCCACTAGGACGCCGCGCCTCGCTCCCGCGGCTGGCGTGCCAGCTCCTGACGTCGGCCTGCGCGGCGTCACTAGACGCCATGTCGTCGACGGGCTGCGGCCGCCGCGCACGCGGGTAGCCCTGTTCGAACTAGCAACGACGAACCTGGTCATGGTCGCCGTGATGGCGATCGCGCCCGTGCATCTCGTCGCGCACGGTGTGCCGATCGGCGTCATCGGGGTAGTGATCTCCATCCACGTCGCGGGCATGTTCGCCCCGTCCCCGATGTCCGGTTGGCTCGCCGACCGCATCGGTCCCGCCACCGTCGCCGGGCTCGGCAGTGCCGTGCTGGTCGGCGCCGCGGTTGCCGGCACGTTGGTTCCGCGCAACGCTACCGCCGCGCTCTCGACCGTGCTCGTGCTGCTGGGCGTTGGCTGGAATTTGGGCGTCGTCGGTGCGAGCACAGCGTTGGTCGTGTCGGTTCCTGTCTCACTACGTCCCCGCGTCGAGGGCATCGGCGAATTTGCGATGGGCCTGGCGGCCGCCGTCGGTGCTCCGCTTGCCGGTATCGTCGCGGCCGTCGGCGGCATGATGATGCTCTGGGTCGTCGGGGCCGCTATCGCCGCATCGGCGCTGATCGTCGCTGCGGTATCTATGACCCGTACGGCGCAAGCTCCTGCAGCGTGACGGGCGTTCCTGGCGGCAATCTAGCTCCTGGAACGCGGCGACCCTAGTTTTGATGCCCGGGACGGGCCTGGAACAGCAGTTTTAGGTCCGGCGGCAACTCCGACCTAGCGTTCCTCGCTCCTCCTTGCTGATGGTCTCGGTTTACGACGCCGAGAACGGCGTGGGTGACGCTGTCGGTCTTATCAGCTCCAACGTTGAGCGTGTTGCCCAATCGCTTCAGGAACTCGTTTCAATCGAAGCTTTCGGCGAGCTTGGTTCGGTCGTAGCTGAGTTCGGTCGTCGGTTTTGCAATGGCAGCCTTTCGAAGCGGAGTCGGGTGGCGAGGTGCGCGGCGCTCGATTTACGCGCGGGAGGCCAGCGGTTCGAACCCCACGGTTGGGCGTCACGGGAGTTGAAGAGCTGCGGCGACTGCCGGATTAGCCGCCGCGCAATAAGCCAGCGTACCAGGAAACGCCGCGCGAGTTCGGCCGGACACTCCACAGTCGGATGCCACAGCTCCTAGGCCGAGAGAAAGAGCTTTCGGAGATTGCCTCCCTCGCGACCGGTCCGATGGGGTATCAATGGTTGGTGGGCGGGCGTTCGCGGTACGGTTCCCAGCTGTACCGGCAAGTCACGCGAGAAGCGGTGTCTTCCGCGACGGCGCCGGCGAACACCTGATTGGGCGGTCGACAAATCAGTTGTGGAGGATGGCGATGCTGGCGGCCAGCATGCTTCACCGACGAGACTTCGATGTCGGGTCGATCGCGGTGCTGGCACTGATCCCTGGCGTCTTCTTGGTATCGATACCGCTCGCATTCCTCAGCCCGCCACTAGCAGAGTGCCTCTGGGTCGCAAGTTTCTTCCTCCATCCTAGTCGTCGTTCAGCGAGAAAGAGGAACCAATATCCCCGATAGCAGTTCCTCACCAGGTTCGCGCTTGGGATTTCGACTCAGGCAGCTATTTTCCCGGCGGTCTCCCTTTGTTCGCCTACTTGAGCATGTCAACCACATGCGCGAGGGTCGCCCAGTCGCGGTAGCCACAATATCTGAGGTCCTAAGTCCACTTTCTGGTTTCAGGCTCTCGGCTATTTCGACCAGGGATCGACCGTCATCGGCGAAAAACCACTCGGTCCACGAAGTGGCCTGCCCGGATTACATTCGCCTCGAAGTATTTGAGGTGGTCGAGGGCTATCATTTGGGCGGAAGTCAAGGAGGCTGAAACATATGAAGATCGCAGTGTTGGGCACCGGTGGGGTGGGTCGGACGCTCGCAGGAGGTCTTTCGGAAGTAGGGCACGACGTCCTGGTAGGCACGCGTGACGTGGCGGCAACCCTTGCGCGGACTGAGGGTGACGCCATGGGCAATCCACCCTTCGCACAGTGGCAGAGTGACCACCCCAGGGTTCAGCTCGTTGAGTTCGGAGAGGCCGCGTCGAAAGCTGAGGTGGTCTTTAACGCCACGGCCGGGACCGGCTCCCTCCCCGCCCTCGCGGCCGCCGGGTCGGGCCTTGACGACAAAGTCCTGGTGGACGTGGCAAACCCGCTGGACTTCTCCCAGGGCATGCCTCCGACGCTTTTTGTAGCCAACAATGACAGCCTGGCCGAGCAGATCCAGCAAAACTATCCCAGGACCAAAGTCGTCAAGACGCTGAACACCATGAACGCACGTCTCATGGTGAACCCGTCGAGTCTGCCGGGACCACGATGTTTTCCTTGCCGGCGAAGATGGTGCCGCCAAAGAGACAGTGCGGGAGCCCCTTCGGGAACTTGGATGGAACCACGCAAATATCGTCGACCTCGGCGGGATCCGTGCAGCGCGCGGCCTCGAGATGTACCTCCCCCTGTGGCTGACACTTATGGGCACGCTTGGGAACCCAGATTTCAACATCAGGATCGTAAGGGCCATAACGGCAGACGATCCCGCGGCATGACCTGAGGTCGATTGACGCAGTGGTGCGCCGGTGACAATCGATTAGGAAGAGCGCTTGATGACGACACCGCCGATATCCATGAGGGGAAACCGTATACCGATAGAGGGCTTGCGCGACGACGTCCGCGTGCTCGGCGAGGTGCTCGGTACCGTGCTCAAGGAGCAGATGGGAGCCGACATCTTCGAAACTGTCGAGGAGATCCGTAAAGGCTGCATCCGGATGCGCGAGAAATACGACGAGGCTGAAGAATGCGCACTTCGGGAACGCATAGCGGCCCTCGATGTCGACTCGCTCGTCGAACTCACGCGTGCCTTCACCGTCTATTTCCACCTCAGCAACATCGCTGAGGAACACCATCGGATCCGCGTCCTGCGACACCGCGAGGCCGAACTTGGTTCTGGCTCTCGTCACGAGTCGATCGCTGCCGCCATCCGAGACCTAAAACAGCGTGGTGTTTCACCCAGCGACGTGAGGGAATTCCTCGATCACCTCGATCTACGGCCCGTCTTCACCGCCCACCCCACAGAGGCGCGGCGCAGGACGGTATTGCAGCATCTCCGCCGCATTGCTGCCGATGCCCGGCTGCTGAGCGAGGGAGGAGAGGCACCGCGTGTAGGGGAGCGTCTCATTGACCGCCTCGAGGGGCATGTCACGGTTCTGTGGCAAACGGAGGAGCTGCGCATCGATCGACCGGATCCGCTCCAAGAGGTACGCAGCGGTCTCTACTACCTCGCGGGCTCGGTCTACGAGGTACTGCCGAGCTTCTATCGAGACCTAGAGGAAGCGCTTGACTATTATTATCCGGACATCACCCTGCCCAACAGATCGTTCCTTCACTTCGGCTCCTGGATGGGGGGCGATCGAGATGGCAACCCCGCAGTGAGCTCCGAGACCACTGAAGCTACCCTGCAGCTGCATCGTGACACTATCCTCGATCTGTACATCCGCGACGTTGGAAGAATCGTTGGCGTGTTGAGCGCGTCGGAAAGGCGCGTCGGTCCTGTCGACGAAATCAGGGGCTCCTTGGATGACGATGCGAGGTGGTGGCCGGAACTCGTCGCAAAGGCGCGCCGACGCAATCGCGACGAACCCTACCGGCAGAAGCTGTCGTTGATCTTGGATCGCTTACGCGCAACGCGCGCGTGCAACCTCCAGGCCAGCGAGGCGGGTGCGTATACGAGAGCCGAGGAGTTCACGGCAGACCTGGAATTGCTCCAACGCTCCTTGCGGAAGCATCGCGGCGAGAGGGTGGCGTTGGGCGACCTACAGGACCTGCTATGGCGGGCACGCACCTTTGGATTCCATCTCGCCAAGCTCGACCTCCGTCAGGAAAGCGAGGTTCACGAGGAAGCTGTCGCACGACTCATGGCCTGCGGTGAGCGGCACGACGACTACCGTGGCCTCGATGAATCCGGACGGATCGCCACGCTCCTCAAGGCGATGCAAAGTCCAGTCACCGGCGCGCTGAGCGAAGTGTCCAAGTCAGACGGCAGCGCGGGCCGGACGACATCCCTCTTCGAACGCCTTACAGCCTGGCAGCGTTTCTTCGGAGCTGGGGCGTGCGACTCCTACATAATCAGCCTCACACACAGCCTCAGCGACGTCCTGGAAGTGATGCTGCTGGCGAAGGAGGCCGGCTTGGTCCGGATCGACGGCGATCGGGTGGAGTCGGATCTCGACATCGTGCCTCTGTTCGAGTCGATTCCAGAGCTGGACGCCTCTGGCAGGACGACCGACCTGCTGCTCACCATTCCTCTTTACCGAGCTCTCGTCAAATCACGGGGAGAAAAGCAAGAGGTGATGCTTGGCTATTCGGACTCCAACAAGGATGGCGGCTATCTCGCCTCGAATTGGTCCCTTTATCGGGCACAACGTGCGATACCCGAGGCAGCAGCTCGCCATGGGGTTGACATCAGGTTGTTCCACGGCCGGGGCGGTGCTATCGGGCGCGGCGGGGGACCCACAGGAAGAGCGATTATGGCACAGCCCGACACCACTAGAAACGGCTGGCTGAAGCTCACCGAGCAGGGTGAAGTTATCTTCGCCCGTTATTCAAACCCCCAGATAACACACCGGTACATCGAGCAGCTTGTGTATTCGATGCTTTGTGCGGGCTTCGGCGAACCTATGGAAGAAGCGGAGGCGCACTGGAGCGAGCTCATGTCCGAGCTGTCTGAGCATGCGCTAGGAGAATATAGGTCGCTGGTTCACGATGATCCTGCCCTCGTCTCATTCTTCCTTCAGGCGACGCCGATCCTCGAAGTGGCGCGGCTCAACATCGGCTCCCGTCCTTCGAGCCGTGGAGCGGTCGACGACGTCGCCCGCATCCGTGCCATCCCCTGGGTATTCTCGTGGACCCAGAGCAGAATGAATCTGCCGGGCTGGTATGGGTTGGGCTTTGCCCTTGCCGCGCGAATCGGGGCATCGCACGACGGGATCAATGAGCTCCAGGAGATGTATCGCTCGTGGCCAGTCTTCGGTTCGATTGTCGACAATGCTCAGATCAGCCTTGCGACCGCTGATATGCGAATCGCACAGAGGTACTCGGCACTTGCGGGCGCCGGCGGAGAGGAGATCTTCGAGCGCATTCGGACCGAGTTCGATCGCACGGTAGCGGCTGTGCTTCAGGTGTGCGATCAGCAAAGTTTATTGGAGGGGTCCCTCCTTGCTCGCTTGATCCAGCTCCGAAATCCCTACGTCGATCCCATGCACTACGCGCAAATCTCACTGCTCCAGAGCCTGCGCGATCGCCGGGGGGAAGACGGCCGAGCCCGAGCGGCGGTGCTGCAGACGATCAATGGGATCGCCGCCGGGCTACAGACGACAGGGTAATCCACCTCCTTTGCATACCCGTCACGCGTCACGAGCGACGCCGAATCCTGTCAA
>JALZIQ010000054.1 GCA_030860205.1 Actinomycetota bacterium
TCGTGAGGCGGGTCGACTTCGCCTACCCGAGGCACCGGCTCGCAATCGAGACCTTCGGGTACCGGTGGCACTCGGCGCGCCGGCCCTGGCAACGCGACCTCGAGCGCGGCAACTACCTGCAACGCCTCGGCTGGAGGGAGCTGCGCTTCAGCTGGGACGACGTGCTCAGACGGGAGCAACACGTCACCACTCTCGTACGCGAGGGTCTGACCTGAAGCTCCCTTGCACCAACAGGCCCGGAAACCGGGCCCGGGAGTGCAATGGACTCGGAGGCGCCCGGCGCGCCGAAATCAGTCTTTCAGCACCCGGTGGCTTGCGTCGATGATTGCGTCCGGTGTGAGCCCGTACTGAGCGAGTACCTCCTCGGCTTTCCCGGAGGTGGCGTAGGTGTCGCCGATGTTGACGAAGGCCATCCTCGTGGGGCGGCGTTCGCCCACCACCATCGACACGGTTGCCCCCAGCCCGCCCCACGCCAGGTGTTCTTCCGCCACCACGATTCCGCGCGTCTCGTTGGCTGCTTGTTCTATCGCCGCGGCGTCGATGGGCTTGACGGTGTGCATGTCCAGGACGCGGGCTTCGATGCCTTCGGACGCCAAGCCCTCAGCCGCATCCAGCGCCATGGCGACCATGATGCCGTTCGCGACGATGGTTAAGTCGTTCCCGTCCCTCAGCCTGTTCGCCTTCCCGAGTTGAAAGTCGCCGTCGTCTTCGTAGACGACCGGGACCTTGGAACGTCCCAGACGAAGAAAGCTCGGACCCTCTCGCTCGAGCATGGCTCTCGTTGCGGCCGAAGCGCTTGCCGCATCGGCGGGGACGATCACGGTGAACCCGGGCAGGGCGCATGCCAGCGCGACGTCTTCGACCGCCATCTGCGACGGGCCGTCCTCCCCGATCGAGATGCCTGCGTGTGTCCCGACCAACTTCACGTTCTGGTTCGGGAACGCCACCGACATGCGGATCTGATCGAATGCGTTGCCCAGCAGGAAGACCGAGAATGATGCAGCTACCGGCGTCTTGCCGCTTGCGGCAAACCCCGAAGCGATTCCGACCAAATTCGATTCGGCAATGCCCACGTTGAAGAACCGGTCCGGGTACCTCTCCGCGAACTTGCTCGTGAAGGTCGAGTTGTTCACGTCCCCGTCAATGGCGACGATGCGCTCGTCACTGCCTGCCTCGGCGAGCGCATCGCCGAAAGCTTCGCGCGGAGGCGAACCGTCGGGTAGGTCGATTCGGGACAAGCCCAAGCTCATCACTAAGCTCCTATCTCCTGGAGTGCTTTCTCCTCTTCTTCCGGCGGAAGGGCTTTGCCGTGCCAGCTTTGAGGAGACTTCTCCATCAGGGACACTCCTTTGCCCTTGACCGTGTCGGCGACGATTGCCTGCGGCGCGCCGGACACGCCGCGGGCCCAGTCAAAGGCCTTGGCGACTTCGTCGACCGAGTGGCCGTCGATAGTCGTCGCCTCCCACTGGAAGCCCTTGAACTTGGCGTCGAGTGGGTCGAGCGGCAGGACATCGGCGACCGCGGCGGTCTGTTGGTATTTGTTGTGGTCGACTATGAACGTGAGGTTGTCGAGCCCCTGATTGCCGGCGTACATGACGGCTTCCCATACCTGACCCTCTTCGAGCTCGCCGTCTCCGGACATCACATAGACGCGCAGATCGCGGCCGTCGAGGCGCGCCGCAAGGGCGTGACCCACGCCGATCGACAACCCTTGCCCGAGCGAGCCGGTCGACGCCTCGACCCCCGGGAGGCGAGCCATGTTGGGGTGTCCTTCCAGCGGTGATCCGAGCTTCCGGAGGGACTTGAGATCGTCGACCGGAAAGTACCCCGCCTCGGCGAGCACCGCATAGAGGCCCGGCGCGCCGTGACCCTTCGACAGGATGAACCGGTCTCGGTCGGGGTTGTGCGGATCGGCAGGGTCGTAGCGCAGCACGCCGCCGAAGTACAGACGGGTGACCACCTCGACCATCGAAAGCGAGGTCGACGGGTGTCCCGATCCCGCAGTGGTGGTGGAGGTGACTATGTCTCTTCGAATGCGGCGGGCGATCTCTTCGATCTCGGACCGCTCCTCCGTTCGAGCCTCGAGCATCGAACCTCCCCTTCGATCGTCCTTAAGACCTTTTCGAATTCTGGCACCATCCAACCACACGGGTGGGACGGTCGCATAGGCTCTCGGAGTGGGGATAGCCTCCCGTAGGATGCCCCGAATGAGCGATAGAGGGGTACCTGGGGAGCCGGCCGAGCCGGTGCACGGCGCCGCCCGGGATCGGGCCGAGACCGCAAGCCCGTCCGAGCCAACGCCGCGGAACCCCGCCGGCCAGACCGAGCCATACAATCCGGCCCCGGCACGCACGGCCTCGGGCCGGCCGGCCGACGCAGGATCCGCAACCGGGAGCTCTCCCGGCCTCACTGACCTCGCGCCGCCGCGCGGCGTGAGCGACGTCCTGCCTCCCGAATCGTGGCGCTGGCAGGCCGCAACGCGCCTGGCGATGGACTCCTTCGCCCTTGCGGGCTACGCGCCGGTGGAGACCCCGATCTTCGAGCACACGGAGGTGTTCGAGCGAGGCGTGGGGATCGCAAGCGAGGTCGTCGGCAAGGAAATGTACACCTTCACCGACCGGGGAGGGCGTTCGCTTACCCTTCGCCCCGAGCTCACGGCCCCCGTGATGCGCGCCGTGCTCGGCCATAACCTTCATCGCTCCCGCCTGCCGGTGAAGCTTGCGTACGCCGGACCAATGTTCCGTCAGGAGCGGCCACAGAAAGGACGCTACCGGCAGTTTTCCCAGGTTGGAATCGAGGCGATCGGGTCGATGTCGCCGGCCATCGACGCCGAAGTCATCGAGGTGGGGGATCGCTTCCTCAGAGACGCGGGCGTCGAGCCCACGCTGGTGCTCAACTCGATCGGGCACCTCGACCCCGGCTGCCGCACCGGTTACCTCAAGCTCTTGACCGAATATCTCCACGCGAATCAATCGTCGCTCGCTCCGGCAGATGTCGAGCGCATCAGCCTCAACCCGCTGCGCACATTCGATTCCAAGGAGCGCAGGACCATCGAGGTGATGCAGAGTGCGCCCCTCATCACCGACCACCTCTGCGCTGAATGCCGCAGCCACTTCGACGCGGTGCAGAGCCACCTGAGCAAGTTAGATGTGGGCTTCACGCGCGACCCGCACCTCGTCCGGGGGCTCGATTACTACACACGCACCGCATTCGAGTTCACCGCGGGTGGGCTCGGGTCCCAGAACGCAGTAGGGGGCGGAGGCCGGTACGACGGCCTCGCCGAATCCCTTGGAGGACAGTCCCTTCCCGGAATCGGTTTCGCCCTGGGGCTGGATCGAATCCTGATGTCCGGCCTCCATAGCAAAGAGGAGCCGAGCCGGGTGACCGCGTACGTGGTTGCAATCGGAGCCACAGCAGCCGAGCAGGCGCTGGCGATCGCCACGCGTCTTCGGGCCGCCGGGATCGGCGCCGACCTCGACTTCTTGGACCGGAGCGTGAAGGGACAGATGAAGGACGCGGACCGTTCCGGGGGCCGCTGGGCCGTCATCGTCGGGGAGCAAGAGATCGCGGGTGATCGCGTGGAGCTCAAGGATCTCAACACCGGCGAACAGGAGACCGTCGCACTGGCCGATCTCGAGGGCCGGCTCAGGACATGATGCGAACGCATCGCTGTGGCGACCTGCGCTCGCACAATGCAGGCCACATCGTCGAGTTGTGCGGGTGGGTGAGCTCGAGACGCGACCACGGTGGAGTCACCTTCATCGACCTGCGCGACAGAGCCGGACTGGTGCAGGTCGTGTTTTCTCCGGATGTGTCGGCTCGAGCGCACGAGGTCGCCCAGTCTCTGCGCGCCGAGTTCTGCATCAAGGTCACGGGAGTGGTGCAGAGCAGGAAGGAAGGCACGGTCAACCCCCGGCTTTCAACCGGGGAGATAGAAGTCGCAGCTGAATCCGTCGAGGTGTTCTCGGAGGCCGAGACTCCGCCCTTTCCCATCGACGGCCATCAGGACACCGAGGAGAGCCTGCGCCTGCGCTATCGCTACCTCGACCTCAGGCGCAAGCACATGCAGGACAACCTCGATCTGCGCCACGGCATCGTGGGGGCAATCCGGCGGTTCTACGATTCTCACGGGTTCGTCGAGATCGAAACGCCGATGATGACGCGCTCTACCCCGGAGGGGGCGCGCGATTACCTCGTCCCGTCGCGCGTTCACCCGGGCAAGTTCTTCGCTCTTCCGCAATCGCCGCAGCTGTTCAAGCAGCTGTTCATGGTCGCGGGACTCGACCGCTACTACCAGATCGTGAAATGTTTCAGGGACGAGGACCTTCGCGCCGACCGGCAGCCCGAGTTTACCCAGCTCGATGTCGAGATGTCTTTCGTGGGCGTCGAGGACGTGCTCGACCTGACCGAAGAGATGTTCAAGTCGGTGTGGGCCGAGGTCCTCGGTGTGACGCCGCCCGATTTTGTACGGCTTACGTACGACGAATCGATGCGCCGGTTCGGTGTCGACAAGCCGGATGTGCGCTTTGGCATGGAGCTTGCCGACCTGGGGGATGTTTACGCCGCCACCGAAGCGCGCGTCTTTCGATCGGCTCTCGACGGGGGAGGGACGGTCAACTGCATCGCAGTCCCCGGCGGCGCGAGGCTCTCTCGCAAGGAGCTCGATGCCCTGGTCGACGAAGCCAAGCAACTGGGCGCCGGCGGACTCGTTTGGGCGGCCGTGACCTCCGATGAGCTCAAGTCACCCATCGACAAGTTCTTGAGCGATGACGAGCGCGCCGGAATGATGAACGTATCGGGCGCGCGGGAGGGGGACCTCATCCTTGTCGTTGCGGACGCACGAACCGGTGTGGTTCACAAGGTGCTGGGGGCACTTCGCAACCGGCTGGGCGAGCGCTTCGGGTTGATCCCCCCGCTCGAACGCTCCGACCCCGATGCGTGGAAGTTCGTGTGGATCACCGACTTCCCGTGGTTCGAATACAACGAGGAAGAGACGCGCTGGGATCCGATTCACCATCCCTTCACGGGAGTCGTCGAGGAGACGCTGCAGTATCTCGAGAGCGACCCGGCACGCGTCGTTTCGAAGGCCTACGACATCACTTTGAACGGATGGGAGCTTGCAAGCGGAAGCATCCGTATCCACGACCGGATAATGCAGGAGCGGGTCTTCTCCGCACTAGGCATTACGCCCGAGGAGGCCGAGGAGAGGTTCGGCTTCCTGCTTCGGGCGCTCCGATACGGGCCGCCGCCTCACGGTGGTATCGCCCCGGGCATAGATCGCATCGTTGCACTCGCCGCGGGCGAATCCAACATCCGCGAGGTCATCGCCTTCCCCAAAACCCAGAGCGTGTTCGACCCGTTGACGGGCGCTCCGGCGGCTGTGGACGAGGCGCAGCTGAAGCTGCTGCACCTGAAGTCAACCGCGCCTCCCGAAACGTAGAGGGCTCGCCGGGCTTAGCCGACCCTGTGGTTCACCGCGCACGAAATCGAACTGGTGCGCCCAGCCACATCATGATGTGGCCCCCGGCCCGAGAACGCTTCTCAGCGCGAGCAGCCACTCAGTTGGTTTGACATACCCTCTAAGTAACGTGGCTTAGCATGCCGGTACAGGGAGGTACGAGGTGGCGACCAACCCGCAGACCAGGCTCACCTATTCGGATCTGGAGGAGATGTACCCCGAGGTGGACAACGTCCGCCGCGAGCTCATTGACGGTGAGCTCTTCGTGAGCGCATCTCCCGTGAAGCGTCATCAGGCGGTCGTCCTGGAGATCGGGAGCGCATTTCTGACCTACGCTAAGGACAGAGGTGGCGAGGCGTTCGCGTCCCCGATGGACGTTTACTTCTCCGAGGACAACGTCGTGGAACCCGACGTCATTTACGTCGGCCCGGATCGGGTCGACCGGTCGGAGCCTCGGTTCCTCCGAGCGGTCACGCTGGTTGTTGAAGTTTCGTTGCCGTCGACGCGCCGGTTGGAGCTTCTTCGCAAACGGGAGCTATACGAGCGTTATGCGGTTCCCGAGTACTGGTACGTCGACCTGGACGTAGACCGTATAGAGATCTACAGACTCGAGGGGGGCGCGTTCGCCGGCCCGGTGATGATGAGCCGGGGGAAGGCGATCGCGTCGCCCGAGCTTCCCGGATTCAGCGCCCAGGTGGACGATCTTCTGGGGCCGGACCCCGGTGACTAGAAGCCCCGCTGGGCTCGGAACCCGCTAGAAGCCCCCGTCCGGGCCGGAAACCCGTGAAATAGAGCCCCGGCCCGGGAGGAAACGGCTACTAGAGCCCGGCCCGGGAGGAAACGGCTACTAGAGCCCGGCCCGGGAGGAGACCGGCTACTAGAGCCCGGCCCGGGAGGAGACCGGCTACTAGACGTCCTGGGCTCGGAGGGTGGCGGCCAAGGCGCCCATGATCTCGGCAATCCCGCAGTTGGGGAACCTGCATGCAGCCGAGAGGTGCCTGACCAGGAAACCGCAGTGCGCCGGCCCGACATCACCGGGGAGCCCGGAACCGGCGCCCCAAGCAATCGAGCGAACTCTCGGGGGCCGCCCGAGGACCTTCGATGGGAGGGGGCACCGGGCGTGCGACGATGGTTTCGTGGACTTGTTCGAGAACGCTCTCGAGGACCGCTTCGCCGAGTACGCTCCTCTCGCCGCCCGGATGCGGCCGAGAACGGTCGACGAGGTCGTCGGCCAGCGCCACCTCCTCGGCCCCCGGCGCGCCCTGCGGATTCTGATCGAAAGCGGGGGACTGTCATCGATCGTCCTCTGGGGACCCGCCGGAAGCGGCAAGACCACCCTCGCCAATGTCATCGCCAACAGTTCCAGCGCCCACTTCGAGCCCATGTCTGCGGTGACGAGCGGCGTCGCCGACGTGCGGAAGGTCATCGAGGCCGCCCGAGAGCGTCTCGGCGCGAGCGGGTCCAAGACCCTGCTGTTCCTCGACGAGATACATCGGTTCAACAAGTCACAGCAGGATGCTCTGCTGCCGTCGGTCGAGAACGGCTGGATCGTGCTCGTCGGCGCCACAACCGAGAACCCGTCGTTCGAGGTCAACTCCCCCTTGATGTCGCGCAGCACGCTCTTCCGGCTGGAGGCCCTTGAGGCCGACGATCTCCTGACGCTTATCACCAGGGCACTCGAGGACACCGCCAAAGGGCTCGGCCGAATGGAGGTCGATGCCGATCCCGACGCCCTCTCTCACATCGCCGAAGGGGCGGGGGGCGACGCGCGCGTGGCCCTCAACGCGCTCGAGGCCGCCGCCCTGATGGCCGTCACGAAGACGGGACGCATCGACCTGGAAGCAGCCGAGGAGGCCCTACAGAAGCGCGCCCTTCCATACGACAAGGGCGGTGACTGGCACTACGACGTGATCTCGGCCTTCATCAAATCGATGCGCGGGTCGGATCCCGATGCAGCGGTGTACTGGATGACCCGCATGCTCGACGCAGGAGAGGACCCCCGTTTCGTCGCCCGCCGGATGGTGATCCTCGCCTCCGAGGACATCGGCAACGCAGACCCGACCGCGCTCACGGTCGCAGTCGCCGCCCACCACGCGCTCGAGTTCGTCGGTCTGCCGGAGGCCAGGCTCAACCTTGCCCAGGCGGCGGCCTACCTCGCCCTGGCGCCCAAGTCCAACGCAAGCGCCGTTGCCCTCTGGCGCGCCGAGGAGGACGTCCGGGCAAGCGGGCCGCTCAGGGTGCCGGCGCACCTAAGGGATTCGCACTCCCAGGCGTCGCGCTCGACCGGGGCGGGAAAGGGATACCTGTATCCTCACGATCACGGCGGCTGGGCCGAGCAGCAGTACCTTCCGGAGGAGCTGCGCAATCGTCGCTACTACAAGCCGATCGCCGGACGAGAGGCCGAGCTCGCCCGGAAGCCGGAGGAGAGCTGAACCGGCGCGCCGGGCTTGGGGCACGCCGGGCTTGGGGCGCCGGGCTTGGGGGCTCGCCGGGCTTGGGGCTCGCCGTGCTTGGGGCTCGCCGGACAAGTGACGTGCCCCCCATAAACCTGTGCGCGTGAAGCTCGCCAGGCGATACCCACGCGCACGGGAAGCGGAAGGGAGGCCACAGACCCAGGCCGGGGCCCGGAGCTCCCGGGAGCCGGAGGACAGTTGAGTCGGCGGGCCGGGGCGAACGGCGGCTCGGGGTAAGGTGTCGCAATGATGAAATCTCTGTTCTGGCTCGTGGTGGGGGCGGCCGGCGCGTTGGAGCTCAACCGCTGGACGTCGCGGCAGAAGAATCGCCTGCGGGTGAGCTCGATGACGGGAGGCTTGCTCGAGGTCGCCAACCGGCGCCTCGAGTCCAACCGGCGCAGCAGCACGCCGGGACCCGGCAGCGGGCCCGTAAGCTCTAGCACCAAATAGCCGTAAGCCTCCCGGGGCGGACCCGAAGGCCGCCCAAGGGGCTGCCGGTACCCCACGCGGACTTTGACCCCCAAGGGCGGCCGCGCCCCCGGGCATAGCGCGCACCCCACGCGGACTTCGACCCCCAAGGG
>JALZIQ010000071.1 GCA_030860205.1 Actinomycetota bacterium
GGTCGATCGGGTGATCCGAGCTGCAAGCGATGTGAGAGCGGCCGCATCGCTGTTGGCGGAGGATGCTGTTGACCTCGAGCTGGCCGCGCTCAGTGAGGAGATGCGTCGCGAAGTGCAGGCCTTGACATACGGAAGTGAGGTCCTGGGACGCCGCTCGGCCACATTGACCTAGCGGTACGACGAGGCCTACCCAGGTGGGCTGCCGAAAACAAATCAGCCGATGGCACCCTGTTGGAAGGGGATGTGGTCGAGCTATCCACCGCCGGCAGACTTATGGTAAGCCAGAAGGCGTGGATACCCCGCTCAAACGGGATGCTAGAGGGCTTCAGCTTGACGGACTTGATCCCCGACTGACACAAAGAGTTTGCAACGGAAGGCGCTCTCGAATCAAAGCACCCCCTACTCGTTTCCACCCCTAGGATTGCCGAATGCCGGACGACGACGGAGTGCTTATTCATGCCGCTGGGCTGATCAAGAGGTTCGGTGACTTCGTCGCGGTAGACGGCATCGATTTCGAGGTTCGGCGCGGCGAGGCCTTTGGGTTCCTCGGGCCCAACGGGGCGGGGAAGACCTCCACGATGCGGATGATCGGATGCACCTCTCCACCGACCGACGGGGTGCTCCGCGTGATCGACATGGACACCGCCGCCGAGGCCTCGCAGATAAAGTCTCGCATCGGTGTAGTCCCCCAGATCGACAATCTGGATATCGAGCTAAGCGTTCGGGAGAACCTCGAGATGTACGCTGGGTACTTCGACATCTCGCGCCACGAATCTGCCGGGCGCATCGACGAGCTCCTCGATTTCGTGCAGCTCACCGAGAAGGCCACGAGCCGCGTGGAGTCACTTTCGGGTGGCATGAAGAGACGGCTCACGATTGCTCGGGCCCTTGTGAACCGGCCCGAGCTCCTGCTTTTGGACGAGCCGACGACGGGCTTGGACCCACAGGCCCGTCACCTCGTGTGGGACCGGCTCTATCGCCTGAAGCAGAGTGGGGTAACCCTTGTGATTACGACACACTACATGGACGAGGCGGAGCAGCTCTGCGACCGCCTGGTTGTGATGGACAAGGCGGAGATTGTTGCCGAGGGCTCGCCGCGCGAGCTGATCGTCCGCTACTGTACCCGCGAGGTTCTCGAGCTGCGCGTCTCAGATGAGAACCGGGAACGCTTGAAGGGCTCCGTGGACGGTCTGGTCGAAAGAGTCGAATGGCTGCCCGACCGTGTCTTGCTCTACACCGAAATGGGTGAAGCTACACTCGCCGCTTTCCACGAACGGGGGATACAGACCGAGACGGCGCTCGTCCGGCGATCTTCATTGGAAGACGTCTTCTTGACGCTCACGGGGAGAACCTTGGTCGAGTGAAGGCCGCCAAGGTCGTGCGGCGCAACGCACTCGTGTTCTGGCGGGGATGGCGAAGCTCGATGCTCCTCTCTGTGCTGGCCCCGGTCCTCTTTCTGTCTGCGATGGGGTTGGGTCTTGGTTCCCTCGTCGACCCGACTACGCAGGCGTTCGAGGGGGCCGGCTACCTTGCCTTCTTCGCTACTGGAATGCTTGCCGCCCACTGCATGCAGAGCGCCGTGGCCTCATCCTCATATCCCATGATGAGTAAGCTCACGTGGCAGAGAAACTACGAAGCGATGCTTGCGGCACCCCTCGAAGTGCGGGACATATTCTTCGGCGAGCTGACATGGATCGGAGCGACCCTCGCCCAGCAGACGATCCCGTTCTTCGTGGTAATGGTCCTCTTCGGCATCTTCGATTCGCCGCTTTCGGTCCTGGCGATCCCCGCAGCAGTTCTTACAGGGCTCGGCTTTGCCGCTGCGGTAATGGCGTTCACCGCCACGTTGAAGACGGATGAGGCCTTCACTTGGCTCTTCCGGTTCGTGGTGACTCCGCTGTTCTTGCTCTCCGGGACCTTCTTTCCGATCGATGTTCTCCCGTCGTGGGCGGTGGTGACCGCTCAACTTACTCCCCTGTATCACGGTATCGAGCTCATCAGGGGGGTGACGATCTCGAAGCTCTCGATGTTCTCAGGTCTGGTGCACCTTGCCTATCTGGTGGTCTTCCTTGCCATCGGTATCATGCTTGGCGTTCGCAATCTGACCCACAGGCTGATGCCGTGACGGTCGCCCGAGCTTCCGGGTACCCACTGCCTTCGGCGCGCCGCTCGTTGCGGTTGGTCCAGCGCAACGCGATCGCCTATCGGCATGCTTGGATTGCGATCCTGAGTGGGTTTTTTGAGCCGGTGTTCTACCTGGGCGCGGTCGGGTTTGGTGTCGGACAATTCATCGACTCAATACCCTACAGAGGTGCCGAGATCCCATATGCGTCTTTCATGGCGCCGGGGATGCTTGCGGCGTCGGTGCTCAACGGCGCACTCTTCGATGGCTTCTTCGGCCCTTTCTTCAAGCTGAATTGGATGAAGACGTATGACGGCATCTTGTCGACACCTGTGAGTCTCTCCGACATCGTGGTGGGCGAGGTCATGTGGGCGGTGATGAGAGGAACTATCTACGCGGCCGGCTTTTTGTCGGTGATGGTTGCTCTGGGGTTGGTGCACTCTGCGTGGGCCGTTCTGGCTCTTCCCGCCGTGATGCTATCAGGAGCGGCGCTTGCCTCCGGTGCCATGATTCTCACCGCGGTGACCAAGCAGCTCTCGTCTCTGGAAAAGGTGATGACCCTGGTTGTGTTTCCCCTCTTCCTGTTTTCGGGGACGTTCTATCCTGTGTCCCTTTATCCAGGCTGGCTTCGCCCGATCGTGCAACTCACCCCGCTGTATCACTCGGCGTCGCTCCTGAGGGGCCTCACGGCCGGCGTCGTGGATGTGAGCCTTCTGTGGCACGTTCTTTACCTGGGGAGCATGTTCGCCGTCTGCCTTGCGGTGACGATCCATTTGATGCGGAGAAGGTTCACCGACTGACCCAGGCGGGTTCAGATGTCCTTAGACGTTGTCATGCACCTCGTCCGCGTCCGGTTCCGGTACCTCTATCGTCGGCTTCTCGAGCTCCGTGGAGAGAACAATGGTTGTCTGGGTGCGGGCCACCCCTCGGATCGAACGGATGCGCCGCAGAAGCTGCTCTATGTCCCGATTCGTTGCCGCGCGCACCTTGAGGAGGTAGCAGTCCTGTCCTGCGATGCGATGGAACTCCAGGACGTCGGGCTCCTCACAGATGCGCGCAACAATGGGCTCGTCGGCGGCGAACTCATCACCTTCGGACAGGGTGACCATGACGAAGGCGGCGTGGTAGCGGTCTAGTTCGTAGGGATCGAGTATGCACGTGTAACCGGCGATTACCCCCCGCTGCTCGAGCTTGCGGACCCGCTCGTGCACTGCAGGCCCCGACAGACCTACCGCCTTGGCAACGGCTGCATGCGAGATCCTGCCGTCCTCGCGAAGGAGCCGGAGGATGTGGTGGTCGACGCGGTCGAGGCCGGCAGCCATTTGGCTACCGGCCTCGCCGGATCAGACCGCCGCGTGTTTTCCGGAACGACGGGGGTGACGTCAGTTTCGGAGACAGGGCACGGTCCAACTTGTAGAGCACGTAACTGGTCATCTGAGACCACTCTCCTTTCTCGGCTGTTGCTGGTTGCGCTCCTCGGTCGAGCGAACCAGCGGCTCGGCCCACTTCTGGGTGTTCAATAGGAGCCAGACCACGTTTTTCATGCTGTTACCTCCGCTTCGTCACGCTCGTGTGCTTGATCCAGTCGTCGCCGTCCCTGCTGTCGGTCCCGAACAGGGTCGCCAGGACCAGGAGCGTCATCAGTAGCGCTCCGAAAATTATTAAGCTCATCTGCGCTTTCACCTTCCTATCTGTCGCTCTTGGCCCCCGCTTCTGAAGTTAGAATACCACTGAGGGCCGGCCTAGTCAATGCATATTTGTAGCCTGACTTGGGTTCTGAGCCACCTGTAGTAGGAAAATAGCCCCAAGAAGTGAAGAAACTGAGGAACAGAGCCTCGGATGCCTGAAGAACGAAAGATCGGTGTGCCGATTGTGGGCGAGCGCTGTTTCACGCGGCTTACGGTCGGTGCTCGAGGACGAAGAGCCGGTAGGCCTTGGGATGATTGACCTGTTTGACGGCCCAGAGGTCGAGACGAAACGCAGACCAGGAGGAACGTTGTGAAGCACGACCCGGCCATCGCTCCACATGGAGGTCTCGGATCGAAACCCGACGTGGAGGAGTTCGCAGAGGTTCTGCAGGCGGTGACAGACGACGCAAAACGGTATCTCCTCGCTCTGGACGACCGACCGATCCTTGCAGCCGATGCGTCCGAGGCTGCAGGTCACTTCGGTGACGCTCCTCTTCCCCAGCGCGGGGAAGGGGCACGTCAAAGCATCGAGCTCCTGCTTCAGGATGGTTTCGGCGCAGCGTCGAGCTCATCCGGACCGCGCTTCTTCCACTTCGTGACCGGCGGAACCACCCCTGCTGCGCTTGCGGCCGACTGGCTTGCTTCGACGCTCGACCAGAATGCCCTGGGATGGGTTGCATCTCCCCTGGCGGCGCGCCTCGAGTCGGTGAGCCTGTCGTGGCTCAAGCAGCTCTTCGATCTTCCTCCATCGTGGGGCGGGGTCCTTACCACCGGCGCCACCATGGCCAACTTCGTCGCCCTTGCCTCGGCTCGGCACTGGTGGGCCGAGCGGCACGGAGTCGATGTGGAGGATGAGGGGCTGGCGGGTCTGCCGCAGATCCCCATATTCACCTCTGGCTACGCCCATTCCAGCGCCGTGAAGGTGGTCGCGATGTTGGGGATCGGTCGCTCGAACATCAAGGTGTTTGCAGGTGATTCGGTGGGCCGGCTTGACGAGAAAGGTCTCGAGGCTGCCCTTCGGGCGATGAGAGGGCAACCCTCGCTGGTGGTGGCCAATGCGGGCGAAGTGAACACCGGCGACTTCGATCCGATCGACACGATGGCCGATTTAGCAGAAGAACACGGCGCATGGCTTCACGTCGATGGTGCATTCGGATTGTTTGCCCGAATCTCAACCGAGTCGGCGGCCTTGGCAAAGGGAGTAGAGCGCGCCCACTCCGTGATCGGTGACGGGCACAAGTGGCTGAACGTTCCCTACGACTGCGGATTCGCCTTCGTCCATGACCCGGTTCTGCTCTCGCGCACCTTCGGTGCCTCAGCTGCATACTTGATGTCACCGGATGATCCGCGGCCCAACTTCATGCACCTGGGTCCCGAGATGTCGCGCCGAGCGCGTTCGATCGCGGCTTGGGCTACGCTCCATGCATACGGAAGAGACGGCTATAGATCAATGGTCGACCACCACCTGCAGCTGGCCCAACGGGTAGCGGCAAGAGTCGATGCTGCACCCGATCTGGAGAGGCTCGCCGATGTGCCTCTAAACATCATCTGTTTTCGATTCCGGCCGCCCGGCCCCTCCGAGGATGACCTCGACGGTCTAAATAGCCGGCTTGGCGAGGCTGTCTTGAGCGATGGGCGCGTCTACGTTGGGATTACCGTATACGACGGGCACGTCGCATTCCGGCCCGCCATAGTCAACTGGCGAACGACCGCGAGCGACGTCGACCTGCTGGTCGAGGTGATTCGGGAGCTGGGTGCAGTGATCTTGTCGGATAGCGCAGCATAGCGTCGTGCCGATCAGTCGAAACGAGCCGGCCATCGTCTCGAGATGACCTTGGAGATCGTGTGCCGATGGTCCGCGGACTTCACGCCGGAGTGCGCGTAAAGTCGTCGGCGTCGGCTTGGGCGGCCACCTGGTCTTCCAGTCCTGTGGCCACCCCGACGGTCACACCCGTGAGCTTCCGCTCACGCACCTCGAGGATCGTCGACAGGCGAGACAGCGCGAGATTGAAGATGATGAACATCAATCCGACCGTTACGAAGACGGCCAGCAGCGGGGCATCGACGCCGATCCCCGTGAATGGGCTCCCGGACGTGCTCGTCGTGATGCGTGCCCGGCGGACGACCTCTTGTACGCCGATGATACTCACGAGACTCGTATCCTTCATGAGCGTGATGAGCTGCGAAACGGTGGCCGGCACCATGCGGCGCAGGCCCTGCGGGAGTACGACGAGACGCATAGCCTTCCAGTACGGAAGCCCAATCGCCGCGGCGGCTTCGCCCTGTCCTCTTTCGAGGGACTGGATGCCAGCCCGCATGACCTCGGCGATAACAGCGGAATTGTAGAGGGTGAGCGCCAAGATCGCCGCAAATGCGAATGGGGTCTGATAAGCGTCGGGCAACCACGAAGGAATGATGTCGAGATAGACCTCGCGCCATGAGCCGGGGATCGCCAGGGCGAGGTATAGCATGATGAAGATCAGGGGCAGGTTGCGCCACGCATCGATCCAAAACCCCGTCGGCATGGAGACCAAACGATTCTTGGAGATTCGCAGCAGCGCGAGCACAAGCCCGAACACCAGAGCCAGGACCATCGCCACCAGCGCGAGGCTGAGGTTTGAGAGAAAGCCGAGCGATAGGTACTTCGCGTACCTCCAGTTATCGGCCCAAAACCACTCGAAGTTGGTGACGATGAAGCCCATGCCCTACCTCTTGACTGCCAGTCGTCGCTCGAGTTGCCGGATGGCGATGGTTGCGCTCACGGTGAGAACGAGGTAGCCCACACCGGCCCAGAAAAACGCCTCGTTGGTCTGGAACGTGCGGGCGTTTACGACACGGCCGGCCTTCAACAGGTCGTCCACGAGGGCAAGGGCAGCTCCTGCGATTGCCGAGTTCTTGATCATTGCTATCGTGATGCTTCCAAGGGGGGGTATCACTGTGCGTATTGCCTGGGGGAGCACCACTTGCCGAAGTGTTTGGGGATAAGTGAAGCCCAGAGACAATGCTGCGTCGATCTGCTCCTTTCCCACGGCAAAGACACCGGAACGGATGGCCTCGGCGACATAGGCGGCCGTGTACAGGCCTAGGCTTCCCGATGCGGCCGCAAAGCGAGGGATCTCTATCCCCGCTCGTCGAACCCCGGCAAACGAGATGAAGAGAAGAACCAGCAGAGGCACATTACGAAATGTTTCTACGTAAGTCGTGCCGATCCATCTCAGGTATCGAATCGGTTGCACCCGTAACCCCGCGACCAGTACTCCGACGAACAGGGCTATGAGGAACGACGCGCCGACGAGCTCGAGGGTGACTAGGAAGCCGTCGCGGAACCGTGGGAAGTGCTGAACCAGCACCTCCCACAGCTCGCTCACCTACTTGTCTCGTTGTTGGACTTCCAGTGCCTTAACAGGTCTCCTCGCACGGGAAGAGCTCGTACGCTTCCTCCAGGGTGAAGCCCTGCGGGTGATCAGGTTCCTCGCCTGTGTATTGACCCACCCACTTCTCGTACAACTCGTCCCACGTGCCGTCCTCGAAGCTCTCTTCGATCGTCTCGTCGAGGAACGCTTGGAGCTCGGTTTCACCCTCGGGGATCCCAACCCCGTAGGGCTCGATCGTGAGCTGGTCGCCCACGAGCTTGAGGCTCTCGTCCTGGATGATCATTCCGGTCAGGATCACGTCGTCGGTCGAGACGGCATCGACCGCTCCGTTCTGGATGAGCTCGAAGCATTCGGAGTACGAGTCGACGAGCTCGAGTTCCGCGTCGGGGGCCTGCTCGGTCAGCGTAGCCTCATAGGTCGAGCCGAGGGCCGTGCATACCCTTTTGCCATTGAGGTCCTCCACATCCGCGACGTCGGAGTCGTTGGGAACGAGGATGCGACCGTGAGCGATGAAGTATGGGCGCGAGAAGTCAATCTCGGCGTCGCGATCTGTGGTGATCGTCATGGTCGACAGGATGAGGTCGGCGGTGCCGTCCGTGAGGAACGGGATTCGGTTGTCGGTGATCGCCTCGATGAACTCCCCTTCGATACCCAGTTTATCGGCGATGTACTTGCCCAGGTCGATGTCGAATCCCTCGACTTCATTCGTGTCGGGGTTCTGGAATCCAAAGGGAGGAACGTCGTACTTGACGCCGATCGTTACCTCGCCCTCTTCCTGCCAGTCGGCCATGGGCGTCCCGGCCGGGAACTCTTCCGCCTCCTCTTGCTCGCCGCCGGTCGTCGTGCCCTCTCCCTCTTCTTCGTCGCCTCCTCCGCATGCCGCTGCTATCAACGCAACGAGCATGAACAGGATTACCAGCCATCTTCGGTCCCGCATTGCATCCACCTTTCCGGATCGTCCATTACGATCCATTTGGCTAACAGGCCCAGAGCCCATCATTCGTCCTTCGTCAATGATGCAGGATCTTGTCCACGAAATCCTTGGCTCGATCACTCTTCGTGGCGGTGAAAAACTCGTTCGGCGGCGCCTCCTCAACTATTTTGCCTTCGTCGATGAACACGATCCGGTCGCAGACCTCCCGAGCAAAGCCCATCTCGTGTGTCACCACTGCCATCGTCATGCCGTCCCGAGCGAGCTGGCGCATCACGTCGAGCACCTCGCGGATCATCTCCGGGTCGAGGGCTGAAGTCGGCTCGTCGAAGAGAATCAATTTGGGTTCCATCGCCAGCGCCCGGGCAATGGCGACGCGTTGCTGCTGCCCTCCCGACAGGTCGGCGGGGTAGTCGTTTGCCTTCTCGGGGATTCCGACGCGCTCGAGGAGCTTGGTCGCTCTCTCTACGGCCTGCTCCTTGGGAAGGCCTTGTACCTCGATGGGGCCCAGCGTGACATTATCGAGGACGGTTTTATGCGGGAACAGGTTGAACTGCTGGAACACCATGGCCATCTGGGCTCTAAGCAGATAAATGCCCTTTCCCGCATTGGGCACGGAGTGGCCGTCGAAAGTTATGTCACCAGAGTCGATGGTTTCGAGCCCATTGATGCATCGCAGCATGGTCGACTTACCGGAACCCGATGGTCCGGCGATCACGATTGCTTTGCCCCTATCAATGGAGAGGTCGATGTCGTCGAGCACGAGGTTGTTCCCAAAGCTTTTGCGGACGTTTCGCATCTCGACGAGGCGCCCCCCATTTTCTCCAATACTCGTCATGTTCGGACAGTTTACTGGAAGAGGGCGTGCCTGGTCTCTTTTCGGACGGACCGGGCAGACGGTGGCCGGGCCTTGGGGCTGAAGGTAGCCTGGGGACTCCAATCGCGCTTAGGGACAGGAGCCGGCCACGTTTCTTCGCGAGCGGGACCGCCATGGAGCGAACGCTATTGCTCTCGGCCTGAGCTGGTTACACTGTCGGCGATGGCCAATCACGAGGATAAAAGAGGCGAAACTCCCGAAATCCTGGGCTCTGCAGAACGCGTGGAGAAGCCGACGGATGAGATGAGTATATTCGAGGCAACCTCTTACTTCTTCCATAATGCCGCCGACCGTGTGAACCTTCGCGATGAGGTGCGTGAAGTTCTCGCCGGCTCCTACAGGGAGCTGTCGGTTCAAGTCAAGGCGAGGATGGACGACGACAAAGTCGTTGTCTTTCGCGGCTACCGCATCCAGCATAACGGGGCTAGGGGGCCCTATAAGGGGGGTGTACGGTTCCATTCGTCGGTGGACTTGGACGAGGTCAGAGCCCTCGCAGCTTTGATGACCTGGAAGAATGCGCTCATCGACGTTCCCTTTGGCGGCGCTAAAGGCGGGGTGCAATGCGATCCAGCTTCTCTATCTCAGGCAGAGCTGCAGACGGTAGCTCGCCGGTTTACGTCGATGATCTCCTACATCATTGGTGTAAACCGCGACATTCCGGCCCCTGACATGGGAACGAACGCCCAAACGATGGCGTGGATGATGGATGCTTACGGGCAGCAACACGGTCATACGCCGGGAATAGTGACGGGTAAGCCAGTTGAGCTTGGAGGTTCGCCGGGACGGGATCAAGCCACCGGGCGAGGGGTGGTCATCTGCGCAGCCGAGGCGGCCCAGCGGGGCGGGATGAGCTTGGATGGGGCGACGGTCGTCATCCAAGGATATGGAAACGTCGGTTACTGGACGGCTGCCCTGGCGGCGGAGGGGGGCGGCAAAGTTGTTGGGGTATCGGATGCGGCCGGCGGAGTTTTCAATCCCCAGGGGCTCGATTTGACGCAAGTGGCCGAACATTATAGAGAATCGAGATCCTTGACCTCGTTCACCGAGGCCGACAAGGTCTCCAACGAGGAGCTGCTGGAACTGGAGTGCGACATCCTTGTGCCCGCCGCAATTCAGGGAGTGATAGACAGCAAGAACGCATCGAAGATCAATGCGAAGCTGATTGTAGAGGGTGCCAATGCCCCCACGACGCCTGCCGCCGATGATGTCTTGAAAGACAGGGGCATCACGGTTGTGCCGGACATCCTTGCTAATGCGGGTGGTGTGACCGTGTCTTACTTCGAGTGGGTCCAGAACATCCAGCAGTTTCGGTGGGAACTGAGTCAGGTGAACGAAGAATTGAAGAAGAAGATGTCGGAGGCAACCGCCCAGGTCTTCACCAGAGCTGAACAGAATGGGACCTCCTTAAGAGATGCTGCCTTCGATATCGCCGTCCAGCGCGTTGCCCATGCCGACGAGCTGAGGGGATACGTCTAAAGGCGAGCTTGGCAGGCTGGAGCTGCGAGTTCAGTCCTCCCGGACGCCACGGGGCCGCTTGCCGAGAACGCGCCGGAGGAGGAAGAAGTAGCGGAACGCTCTGAAACATATTTTTATTCACGGAGCGTGTCCGCGTCGTCTTCAGGCAAACCTCGCTCCCAATCGAGCAGCTCAGTCAGCCAGCCGCGCAGTCTCTCGACGGCCTCAGGGATCTTAGAGATCCCCCGCGAATCGGAGAGCAGGTTCTGATGTAAGACGCGAACGGCCTCGTGGCGGTAAGCGTGCTCGGCGACAGGCAGTGAGTGTTTGCCGGGATCTAAGGCCTCCCAATATTGATCACTCAGGTGATGCCGTCGTTTGGTTTGCGGACGGTAGAGCGATGACATGTTGAGGGGGCGGTAGGGTGCACCGAACTCGAGGCCCGTTTCATCTGTCATCGCCTTTCGGAAGGCCCGGCAGGAGAGGCCTTGCCACTCTTCTTCGGCGTAACGGAAGACGTAGGCGTAGAGGTTGCGTCGCGTCACCTGGCGGTCCCGTCTCATCGGCTTGATACCTGGTATGCGCTCCAAGTTCGAGTCGAGAATCGCAGCGTTGCGTTCTTTGGTTTTCATTTGTTCCTCGAAGCGCTCCAACTGTGCCAGCAGGATCGCAGATTGCCACTCAGTCATTCGGTAGTTGCCGCTTTGTACACTATGGGTCGGGCTCATGGCGGTTTTTCTCGGACGTCCGCAATTGCGGAGGCTGTAGAGACGTTCAAAGAGCAACTTGTCATTCGTAGTGACGAAACCCCCCTCACCCGCAGTGAGCGTCTTGCTCGATTGAAAGCTAAAAGTGCCTATGTCGCCCACAGATCCCACACCGCGGCCATTCCATTGCGACCCGTGGGAGTGGGCGCAATCCTCAACGACGTGCAGGTCGTGCCGTGCGGCGATCTCGAGTATGCGATCCATGTCGCTGAGGCTGTCGTAGAGATGGACGACGATGATCGCTTTCGTCTTGGTCGTAATGGCGTCCTCGATGGCGCTCGGATCCGGACAATAGGTTTCGGGATCTGCGTCCACCAGTATCGGCATTGCGTTGACGTCCACAACGGCGGCGGCCGTAGCCTGCCACGTGAATCCCGGGACAATCACCTCCTCTCCGACGCCGATGTCGAGTGCCTCCAATGCCAGCTGCAGTGCGACGGTGCCGTTGGCGACGCAGAGCCCGTGACGGGCGGTCTGGAGCTCGGCGAACCGCCGCTCGAACTCGGCCTCCGCAGGCCCTTCAAACGCCCACCAGCCGCTTTCGAGTACCCGTGTGAGTTGATCGCGCTCGCGTTGACCCCATATCGGCCAGTCAGGGGGATCGTTGCTACTCCCCGGATGACCTCCGAGAACAACGGGCCTTGGGGCCGTCTGGTCGTCCCTGCTAAGCACCGGCTTCCTCCTCTGCCTCGGTGGAACTGACTCTGGGCGTTCGACGGGCGCAGCCTGGAGACATTTTCCTTTTAGTCAATGGAGCCTGCCAACAGTCCGCTTGCGAAGGAGCGCTGGAAAGCAAAAAACACCACCAGTGGAAGGGCAAGGGACAGAAATGAAGCGGGTGCTATCAGCTCGATGTTCGACCCATACTGACGGAGTTGCGAGAAGATAGCGACGGTTACCACCTGCGTGTCTCGCCCGAATGTAAGGGCGATGAGGAAATCGTTCCAGTTCCACAAGAACTCGAAGATGGCCAGGGACGCGAGCGCCGGTCGGCCAAGTGGAAGAGCGATTCGCCAGAAGAGCTGCAAGGGCGAACCTCCATCGATCCGCCCGGCCTCGAAGAGGTCCTTGGGAATACCGAGAAAGAAGTTTCGAAGGAGAAAAATTGAGAAGGGAAGCCCGAAAGCGGTGTGGAAAAGGATGAGCCCGAGAACCGTATCGAAAAGTCCGACATCGTTGTACAGGGAGAAGAGAGGAATGAGCGTCATCTGCACCGGCACCACCAACAGCGCAACGACGCAGAGAAAGAGCCAGTCCCGGCCCGGGAAATCAAGCCAGGCGAAGGCGTAGGCCGTAAAGGCGGCGAGGAGAAGAGTCGCCGCGGTGCCGCCGACGGACACCAATAGGGTAGTGGTGAGCGCTGAGGTGATCGCTTCATTGGCGATAATGTCCCTGTAGTTCTCGACTGTCATCAGGGCCGGCCGAGATAGGACTCGCCACCACCCTCCCTGGCTGATCTCAACCGGAGACAAAAGGGACGTCAGAAAGAGACCAAGGGTTGGAATCAGCCATAGGAGGGCCACCGCGGCCAGGAGCACATTTAGCGGAGCCTTGGCGGCCAAACGGGGAAGCGCGGCGGTTACCGGCGAACGACGCGGCCCCAAACGTTCGCTAGGTGGCTTGCCTGAGGCCATCATGCTTCGCGCCTGAAGCGACGCATGTTCAAGAAGAGAGAGGGCAGAACGAGCACGAGCAACAAGACGGCGATCGCAGAAGCAAGCCCAAAGTCGTTCTTGCCGCCAAAAGCGGTTCGCCACATTGCCAGCGCAATGACGTTCGCGTCGTCTTGAACCGAGCCCGGAGCGATAGCGAGGACCACATCGAACACCTTGAGAACGTTGATAAGCATAGTGACGGACACCGCTGTTAGGACGGGGGCGAGGAGGGGCACGGTGATGTGACGAAGCACCTGGCTCTCACTGGCTCCATCGAGCCGCGCTGCCTCCAAGAGCTCACGTGGCAGCGCGGCCAGCCCGGCGGTGACCACGACCAGCGCAAATCCGGTCCAGACCCACGTGTAGGCAATCATGATCGCGGGTGTGATGAGGCTGGCGCCAAGCCACGAGATGCCCTCAAAGGGCCTAGCAAAGTTCTGTGCCGCAATGGAGACCATGTACGCGCCCCTCGGCACCTCTTCGAAGGCAAAGGTGCCGTCCGCCTCGGTCGTCGTCTCTGAGATAATCTCGCCGCGCTCATCTCTGAGTTCAACAGTGATTGCCGGCAGCCCAAGCTCCCCGGGCTCGACTGTTCCGGGTGTCCCTCCGCCGGGGCGAAAGTCGCGCCAGACCACGCCTGCGATTCCAGATGCAACAGAGTTCGGCCGAACCGCGTCCGCTGCCCCCTTGGGAACGTCGTTTGTCGGGATTTGGGTCAAACCGAGCAAAACGATGTCACCCGGCGAAAGGGTTTTGGCGAGCCCAAGGCCTCCGGCCGGTTGTTCCCGAACGGCATCCGTCGATGGAACGGCCTCCGCGAGTTCCCCGACTGGGCGAAGCGTCTCCTGACCGGCGGCGATGACTGCATTGAGAGCCCCCCTGTCGGGCTCCTTTTCGTAGACCAGGCGCCAAATGACGCCGGCGGTAAAGAGCGAAATGGCCATCGGCATGAAGACAACGAGCCGAAAGGCTGCACCCCAGCTGATCCGCTCGGTGACGACTGCGAGAATGAGACCGACGGCAGTAACCACCGCAGGCACGACGGCGACCCATAGCGCATTGTTTTTGATCGCAGTGACAAGGAAATCGCTTGTGAACAACTCGGTGTAGTTGCCCACCCCAATCCAATGCTCCCCCGATCGGTCGAAGAAACTTCGCACGACTGTGTAGAGCGCGGGATATATGAGCCATATCCCGAGGAGGAGGGCAGCAGGTGCCACAAAGCACAGGGGCACAACATTTGCCCGCCATCTCCTCCGGCCCCGAGCTGCGTTCGTGCCGGTCCCCCGGACATTGCCTGCCGCCGAGACCACTTGCAAGCGGCTCTCCTTATTCAAACGCCTCGGCGGCCGCCTTTTCCATCTTGGCAGCGGTGCCATCTACGTCGCCCGGGTCGAGCAGGAAGTCCTGGAAGAGCTTCCAAAGTCCCTGACCCACCGTTGCTCCGAACTCCGGGGGCTGGAGATCCGCGAGATAGAAGCGGAACGTTTCGGCCTCGAGGAGTCCGGCCCCGGTTCTGCGACGGATTGGATCGGGGTAGACGCTCGGGTCGAGATCGGTGTGCAAAGACGACCAGGGACCTTCGGTGACGATGGTTTGCGCTGCCTCTGCCGTCGTCAAATACTCCACAAGGGCGCGCGCCGCTTCCCCGTCGGTGAACATGACTACACTGTCCCCGCCGCCAACGACTGCGGGTTCGGAGCCCTCGATCGAGGGGAAATCGAAGACATTGAAGTCCGAGACCGGTTTCGCGCTGGTCGAATCGATGATCACCCCGTAGGCGAAGTCGGCAATGATCGTCAATGCCGCTTTGGGAGGCTCCGAGAATACCTGCGTCACGGATGTTGGAAAGTCTGTTTCGAGCGCGCCCTGGGGGCCGCCGGCGATGTTGTCCGGATCCTCGAAGAGTTGGGCCATGTACTGGAGCGCTTCCTTAACCGAAGGATGAGTCCACGGGATCTCATGCTTAGCCAACCGGTCATACATCTGGGGGCCGGCTGTGTGGAGGTAGATGTTCTCGAAGATGGCCGACAGCGTCCAGCCGTCCGCCCCACCAAAAGAGTAGGTGGAAACGCCCGACGCCTTCAGGGTCTCAGCTGCCTCGAGAAGCTCTTCCCAGGTCGCGGGCGGATTAACGCCCGCCTGCTTGAACAGGTCCACGTTGTACCAGATAGGGGAGCCGTTGTTGGTCAAGACGAGAAAGCCATAGAAGTCTCCGTCGACTGTCCCAAGTTGAACCGCGTACTCACCGAGGTTGTCCGCGACGGCCTCGCGGACAAAGTCAAGCGACTGAAGCTCGCCTCTGGCGGCAAAGTCGGCCAGCACGCCCGGCTGCGGGATCATGGCCAGGTCCGGCGGATTGCCGCCCCTGACGGCGGTCTCGAGCACGGTCGGCAGCTCATCACCCGCCGACCTGTACTTGACCTCGATTCCCGGGTTGGTTTTCATGAAGTCGTCCAGGACCGCCTCGAAGGCTTTCTGCTCGGCTCCCGTATAGACGGCGGAAATGGAGATCTCTTCTCTGGGAGTGGCGGAGCCGGCGTCCCCCGAACTTTCTTCCCCCTGCTGACAGGCGGCGAAGACCGCCAGAAGCGGCAGGAGCAGTACCCCGATGCTCAGGGGACCGTGGCGAAACCTCATGGTCATGAAACTCCCCCTCCTAGGCTCGATTTGACGCCCTCCCCTCAGGGCGGCACAGTATAGATTATAGATAATCTTCAAAAGGTCAACCAATGCTGATCACAGAGGTGCGGGCGACGGGGCTGTCGGGTGCCACGCCGAAGGGCGGGTGGAGCCATGAGTTGCGTCCCTCAGACGTCGCGCACACCCTCATCGAGGTCGACACGGACGAGGGGCTCGTGGGGCTCGGGAGCGTCTTTACCACCGACGCCCTCGTCCGAGGGGCCTTGAAGGTCCTCCAACCCCTTTACGAGGGAGAGAACGCACTCGAACCTCAGCGGGTTACCGAGAAACTTCACCAGAACAGCTTTTGGCTCGGCCGTGGCGGAGCGATAACTCACACCATCAGCGGCATCGACATCGCCCTTTGGGACCTCCTGGGTCAGGCGACGGCACAGCCCGTGGGGCGGCTTCTAGGAGGACGCTACCGCGAGAGCGTCCGCCCCTACGCCTCGGTCTTGGCCGAGGACGCCGAGCCCCTCGTCGAGCACCTTCTCGAGCTGAAGAAAGCAGGGTTTCGCGCGTTCAAGGTCGGCTGGGGTCCGTTCGGCCGGATCGGCGAGAGCACCGACGAAGCGATCGTCGCCGCGGCGCGCGACGCAGTGGGACCGGACGCAGCCTTGATGGTAGATGCCGGAGCCAGTGATGCCTTCTGGGAGCACGGTTACAAATGGGCTTTGCGGGCGGCTCGGATGCTCGATGACTACGCGGTCAAATGGTTCGAGGAGCCGCTTCTGCCGGACGCCTTGGACGACTATGTGGCATTACGGCGCGCGGCACCCATTCACATTGCTGGGGGCGAGGTCTTTACGCGGCGTCAACCCTTCGAGCAATGGCTGACCGCGGGAGCGTTCGATATCGTTCAGCCCGACGTGACCAAAGCTGGTGGGATAAGCGAGGTCTTACGCATAGGCTGGACCGCACAGCGGTCGGGTATTCGCATGATTCCGCATGGCTGGAATACTGCGATTGGCCTCGCCGTCGATCTGCAATTGTCGTCAGCGTTCCCGGGCACCGACATGGTCGAGTACATGACCGGTTCCGCTTACATCGACGACATCGTCGTCGATGCGTGGCAGTTGGACGATGAAGGTTTCTTACCCATCCCCTCTTCCCCCGGACTGGGGGTGCGACTCGATCCGGACGCCGTCAGACGCCACAGCATTTAGAGATCCGAACGCTATCCTAGAGACAATGACACCATTTCTTTCCCTCGATCACCCCGAGAGGCCTACGCGATCGGTACGCCAGCAGGTAGCCGATGCTTTGCGTGAAGCCATCGTGTCGGGGGAGTTGCCTCCGGGCGCCAGGCTGCGGCAGGAACAGCTATGTGCGCTGTTTGGAGTAAGCCCGGGGCCACTTCGCGAGGCTTTTCGCCAGCTCGAAAGCGAGGGTCTCATCGAGCACTTCTCGAACCGAGGTTCGTTCGTGCTCGATATATCAGAAGAGGAACTGAACCGAGTCCTCATTCCCGTGCGTCTTGTACTCGAGAAAGAGGCTTTCAAGCGGGCGGCACAACACCTTGCCGAAGAAGACGATTCCAGGCTCGAGCGGTACATCACCGACATGGAGACCGGGGCCGCCACGGGGAACATAGGGCTCATAAACGAGGCCGACCATCGATTCCATGAGCATGTGGTGGCTTTGTCAGGTCTGCGCCACACCCTCCAGCTATGGCGCAGCGTTTCGCCTCGGCTGCGCGTACAGTTCGCACGCCTCGCCCCTCGACATGAAAGGCTGAGCGATATAGTCGACGAGCACCGTGTCGTGCTGGAGGCCTTGCGATCGGGAGTGCCCGAGGCGATCGACAGGGCGCTCGAGGAACATATCTCTCAGTCTGCGAGGGATCTGCTCAACCGGCAGTCGAAACCCGGCGCCGATGCCACGGGGCGACCAGGAGGCACGATCCGCATGAGCCCTCCTCCCACGGGATGAGACTGACAAAAGCCCGCGCAACGACCGGGATAGGGCGCGCCCGGCCACCTGATTCGGAGGGCGACTCCGTGCACCCGATTGCCGGGCGAGCAGAGCCAATGTCGCCCATCTCCTTGGCTACCGGCAATGTATGCAGGAGAATAAGGTCACGTGGGTCGAACTAAGGGGGAACCGTGAGACGACTGGCTCTGGCAATCCTTGTAACCATCGTGGCCCTGGTGGCCTGCGAGGGCGATGAAGGCCAAGAGGCCGCGGGCAACGGGGAAGCGGCGGCCCAGGGGGGAGGGCTCAACTTTGCCGTCGTGGTGCACGACGAACCGGCCGGCACGTTTTGGGGGGTGGTGAAGACAGGCGCCGAGCAGGCGGCGGAGGAACTCGGAGGATCGGTGACCGTTCAGGGCAGTGGAGAGCCCCAGGAGCAGGCAGACCAGGTCGAGGCGGCGATCGCTCAAGGCGTGGACGGGATCGCCGTATCCCTTGCGAACCCGGACGCCATGAGAGGTCCCCTTCAGAGCGCGGCCGAAGAGGGCATCCCGGTTGTGACCCTCAACTCGGGGCTCAGCGACTGGCAGAAGCTCGGAGCGATCACGCACGTTGGGCAGGACGAGATCATCGCCGGCAGGGGCGCCGGGGAACGCCTCAATGAAGCCGGCGTAACGAAGGTCCTGTGCGCGATCCATGAGGTTGGCAACGTCGCCCTGGACGAACGTTGCCGCGGCGTCGAGGACACGTTCGAGGGCGAGGTCGTCCGCGAGCAGATCGATATCAACGACCCCGTCGCCAGTCAATCGACGATCAATTCGGCCCTCGAGTCCGATCCCGACATAGACGGTGTGATGACGCTTAATCCCGATATGGCGACGACCGCAGGCCTGCCCGCCATCCAGGATGTCGGTCGCGACATCAGCCTCGCAACGTTCGACCTGGGTACCGATGTTCTTCAGGGCATCATCGACGGAGACGTCCTCTTTGCCATCGACCAGCAGCAGTACATGCAGGGTTATCTGCCGATCGTGTTTCTGGCGCTTAACGTCGAGAACCTGAACACCCCAGGAGGCGGCCAGCCGGTACTCACCGGACCCGGCTACGTGACGAAGGAGAACGCCGAGCAGGTCCTCGAGCTAACAGAGCAGGGTACGAGGTAACGGGCGAGGGCTCCATGCGTTGCGGAAAGGCGTGGTAGGGGATGACCGACCAGTCGGCAGCAGCGGCACCCGTCGTTGGGGGCGAACGCATCGCAAGCCCGAGCATCTTCAAGCGGGCGTTGTCCCGTCCCGAGTTCGGCTCGCTGGTGGGGGCGATTGCCGTCCTGATCTTCTTCAGCTGGCGGGCCGATACGTTCCTGACCACTCGGGGAATCGCGAACGTCTTGGATCCTTCGGCCACTCTTGGCATCATGGCTGTGGCGGTCGGCCTGCTCATGATCGGGGGCGAGTTCGATCTCTCAGCCGGCGTCATGGTGGGGGCCACTGCGACGATGTTTGCGTTGCTCACCGCCGACGCAGGTTTGAACATCTGGCTCGCGATGGCGATCAGTCTCGCGTTCGCTGTGCTGATCGGACTCTTCAACGGTTTCATGGTCTTGAAAACCCGCCTCCCGAGCTTCATCGTGACGCTGGGAACCCTCTTCATGATCTTGGGAGCGAATGTGGGGCTCACGCGGCTCCTAACCGACACTGTGATCGTGAGCGGCGTCGGCAACGTTCCGGGTTTCGACTTGCCGTTCAATATCTTTGCCTCGAACCCTGTCGGGCAGTTCCGGATCACCGTTGTCTGGTGGATCGTCATCACCGCCCTGGCGACCTGGGTCCTCTTGCGGACGAGGTTCGGCAACTGGATCTTCGGCGTTGGCGGTGACGCTCATGCGGCTCGCAGCGTGGGCGTGCCGGTTGCGTTCACCAAGGTTGCGTTGTTTGTGTACGTGTCGGTGTCTGCCTGGCTCGTGGGGATGATGAACACCTTCCGTCTGGCGTCGGCGAGCGTTTCCACAGGGATCGGTCAGGAGTTCGAGTTCATCATCGCCGCTGTCATCGGGGGTTGTCTGCTGACCGGCGGCTACGGCTCTGCGATTGGCGCCGCCATCGGTGCGCTCATCTTCGGCATGGTGAGGCAGGGCATCGTGCTCGCCGGGTGGGACAGCGACTGGTTCTTCCTATTCCTCGGAGTGATGCTCCTCATAGCGGCGCTCATCAACCAGATCGTTCGCAAGAAGGCAGAGGAGGCGCGCTCGTGACTGTCGACATCGAGGTCGATTCGGCCTCGAAGCACTTCGGACAAGTGACGGCGCTTGACGATTTCTCTGCTGTCGTCAAGGGCGGAGAGGTCACGTGCGTGCTCGGCGACAACGGCGCGGGCAAGTCGACGTTGATCAAGATTCTCTCCGGAGTGTTTCCTCCGGATGAGGGTGAGGTTCGCGTGGACGGGAAGACGGTCCGCTTCATGTCGCCCAGAGACGCGCTCAGACAGGGCATCGGCACCGTTTATCAGGATCTGGCGATGATCCCTTTGATGTCCGTGTGGCGGAATTTCTTCCTCGGCACCGAACCCACGCGCGGGGTTGTCCCCTTCCGCAACCTCAACACGTCGTGGGCAAAGAAGACGGTGGTCGACGAGATGGGCAAGATGGGGATCCACATCCGCGATCCCGAACAGCGCGTCGGCACGCTTTCCGGCGGCGAGCGACAGTCCCTTGCGATCGCGAGGGCGGTCTACTTCGGCGCGCGTGTGCTGATCCTTGACGAGCCCACTGCCGCTCTGGGCGTCAAGCAGGCGGGCGTCGTCCTCCGCTACATCGTTATGGCGAAGAGGCGCGGGCTGGCGGTGATCTTCATCACACACAACCCCAACCACGCCTACCCGGTTGGAGATCATTTCGTGATACTGAAGCGGGGGCGGGTGGAGGGCGACTTTCGCAAAGAGGAACTGGCCCTAAAGAGCCTTATGCAGATGATGGCCGGAGGAGAGGACCTTTCGAACCTAGTCGAAGAGCTAGAGCAGCTCGCCACCGAAACGGGCGAGGCGGACCTCGCCGCTACCGCGCATGGCATCAAGGATGAGGTCGAGGAGCTCCGCCGGCGGGAAGGCGCAGACCGCCGTGACGGAACGAGCGCTTGACCGCGCCTGCGACGGATCGAGAGGTGGCGAGCGCTATGGACGCGGCCGTCTTCCAGGGGGACGGCCTCCTGTCGATCATCGAGCGACCGGTTCCCTCCATCGCCAATGCGGACGTTTTGATCGAGGTGGAGGCCTGCGGGGTTTGCGGCACCGACATCCACATCCTCGAGGTGCCGCCGGCGCATCCCGCCCTTCCCGGAGTGATCATGGGTCACGAGTTTGTCGGAATCGTGCGCGCGGTGGGGCCGGACGCCCTCGGGGTTGAGATCGGCGAGAGGGTAGCGGTCGCCGCGAATCTAAGCTGCGGAAGCTGCTCGTCCTGCAAGAGAGGCACCCCCAACCACTGCGAGCACTTCACGACGATGGGGATCTTTCGGGACGGGGGCCTGGCGCATTTCGTCGCGGCTCCGGCGAGCTCTTGCCACGTCGTGAGCAAGGACATCCCTCGCGAGATAGCCGCCCTGACCGAGCCTCTTTCATGCGTCGTCAACGGGGTGGAGCAGGCGCACCTGCTTCCCGGCGAGGCGGTGGCGGTGATCGGAGCGGGACCGGTCGGGCTTCTGTTCCTGTCGTTGTTCCGGGCAGCCGGAGCCGGCCTCGTCGTCGTGGTGGAGCCTACCGAGCTGCGGCGCGATGCGGCCAAACGGATGGGGGCCGACGTGTGTCTCGATCCCTCGCAGGACGATCCGGTGCGCACGGTGCGCGATGTGACGTCCGGAGCAGGGGCCGACGTCGTCGTCGATGCCGTCGGCGACCAGTTGAGTCAGGCGCTGTCTGCCGTTCGGGTGGGCGGGCGAGTGCTGCTGTTCGGCATGAACTCGAGGGCGCGGCCGAGCATTAACCAGTACGACATCACACGGAACGAGCTGACGGTGCTCGGTGCGTACGTCGGCTCAAACGTGTTCCCCAAGGCAGCGCGAATCCTCGCCTCGGGTCTGGTTGATCTCAGCCCCATGATCAGCCACCGCGTGTCTCTAGGGGAGCTGCCGTCTGCGCTCGATGCGATCCGGCAGGGAAGAGCGGTGAAGGTCGTCGTCGACCTCATGGCGGGAGCGTGACGAGGCGCGAATGAGGGATTGGGGCAGTGACTCGCCGGCTCCCGTTCGAGAGCCGGACCCCCCTTGACGCGCCGCGCGGGTTTGGAGTCCCGTTGTCAGGGGCGTGTATGCCAAATGGCAGCCGGGGGAGCAGGCGTTCGCCGTTGTGGGTGAAATTTCGAAGGCGATCAGGGTGGCTAATGCGCCCGTCAGCTTTGGCGTGTTCGAGCTCTCCACCGGCGCTGCGGGTCTGCCGGGTTCCGATGAGGTCGCAAAAGCCGTCGCAGACTCGGGTTATGAGGCCATCGACCTAGGTCCGCCCGGATTTCTCGGCCGGGGCAGCGCCCTCCGTCGACGGCTGTCCCAAACGCACTTGGATCTCGCCGGCGGCTGGGTCGAACTGCGGTTTGCCGACGACGATGGTTTCAGGCAAGACCTCGACTACCTGGAGGACTGCCTCGATTTGTTCGCGGCCGGACGCGCGGATGACAGAGCGTGGTGGCCCAAGCCGACGCTTGCCGATGCAGGTTCGCCTCAACGCAAGGCCAATCCGGGCAGAGGAAAAGACCGGCCGGAGATGGGGCTCGACGACGACGAGTGGAAGCGCTTCGCCCAACGCGTGGCAGAGGCGGTTGGACGCTGCCGGGAGCGTGGGCTCGAGCCGACCTTCCACCACCACGCCTGTACTTACGTCGAGGCGCCCCACGAGATCGAGAGATTCCTCGAGCTAACGGACGTGGGGCTGTGCCTCGACAGCGGGCACCTGTTGCTGGGGGGCGGGGACCCAGTGCAGGCGTTTTCGGATTGGGGCGAGCGCATTAACCATCTCCATGTGAAAGACGCCCGCCTCGATGTGCTCGACAGAGTCGTTCGTGAGGGTCTGAGGATGGAGGCGGTATGGGAGCAGGGCGCGTTCTGCGAGCTGGGCCAGGGCGACGCCGGCGTGGACGAGCTCTTGTCCGCCGTCAAGTCTTCGGGCTATAAGGGCTGGCTGATCGTCGAGCAGGACCGCTTCCCCTCAGCCGATGATTCGTTCGGCGAAATCGCTCGGGCTCAGACGCGCAATCGGGAGCGGTTGTGCCGCTATGGTCTGTGATGTGCAGGAGAACGGTGTCTCGATGGAGACGGACGTCGAAGGCTTCTATCTATGACCGACCTGTGGCTTCCGGCGGGCAGTGCATCGGACGGCCCCGACCCGCTCTTGATCTCTCCTGAAAAGGCTGGATGGTCCTATGCCGGCCTCCGTGTGATCGAGCTTTCTCCCGGAGAGGCACGGACACTTGTAACTGGGGAGGACGAGATCGCGGTCCTGCCCATGGCAGGGAGCTGCGTGGTGGAATGTGACGGCGGCCTTCGGTTCGACCTTCGGGGCCGAGAGCATGTATTTGCGAGGGTGAGCGACTTCGCCTACGTTCCCATCGATTGCGAGTTGCGGATCACCAGCGCCGGCGGTGGTCGGTTCGCGCTTCCCAGCGCGCGCGCCACTCGACGGCTGGACCCTGCCTACGGCGCAGCCGAGGAGGTTCCGGTAGAGATTCGTGGGGCAGGGCAGGCGAGTCGCCAGATCAACAACTTTCTGGAACCCGAGGCGTTCCCTGCGGACAGGCTCATAGCGGTCGAGGTCCTGACTCCAGAGGGGAACTGGTCATCGTATCCTCCCCACAAACATGACGAGCACCGCTCAGACGAGGAACGGCTGGAGGAGATCTACTACTTTGAGATCGCCCGGCTACCGGATCGGTCAAAATCAGTGCGAGAGATCGGCGCCGGCTTTGGGCTTCACCGGCTCTACACCAGCGACGGCGCTATCGACCTGACCGAGTCGGTCTCCCATGGTGATGCAGTGCTCATCCCATCGGGTTATCACGGCCCTTCTGTTGCCGCTCCCGGCTACGACATGTACTACCTAAATGTCTTGGCGGGGCCCGACGAACGCAGGATGGCTGTATGCGACGATCCGTTTCACCACTGGGTCCGCGACACCTGGCGTTCACAGCCCAAGGATGAGCGTCTCCCGATGATCAAGGCAGAGGAGCGGGTGAACGAGGTAGTTGGAGACCCGGGGAGACAACCATGAACGGCTCCACGAAGAATCTGACAATGGCCCAGGCCCTGGTCGAGTTTCTGGCTGCTCAGGAGGTCGAGCGAGACGGGGTCGAACAACGTTTCTTTGCCGGTTGCTTCGGCATCTTCGGACACGGCAACGTTGCCGGCGTGGGGCAGGCCCTGCATGAAGCCGGTGACCGTCTGCGGTATTACCAGGCCCGCAACGAGCAGGCGATGGTTCACACGGCGGCCGGATTTGCGCGCATGAAGAACCGCCTGGCCACCTTTGCATGCACGAGTTCGATAGGTCCCGGAGCGACGAACATGGTTACGGGTGCGGCCGCGGCCACGATCAATCGTCTTCCGGTTCTGCTCCTTCCGGGCGACGTTTTCGCCTCGCGCGGCCCCGACCCCGTGCTGCAGCAACTCGAGGTGGCAGCCGCTCCGGAAATATCCGTCAATGACTGCTTCAAGCCCGTGTCTCGCTTCTGGGACCGGGTCAACCGCCCCGAGCAGCTGGGTGCCTCGCTGCTCGGGGCGATGAGAGTGCTGACCGATCCTGCGGAGACGGGCGCGGTTACGCTCGCCTTGCCCCAGGACGTTCAAGCCCAAGCGTGCGAGTATCCGGCCGAGCTGTTCGAGCGGCGGATATGGCACGTTGCCCGTCCCGTTCCCGAGCCGGCGATGCTGGCACGCGCCGCGGACCTGGTGAAGAGTGCTCGCCGGCCGTTGATCGTCGCGGGTGGCGGAGTGATCTACTCCGAGGCGGCCCAGGCGCTCAAGAGCCTAGCGGAGGCGACGGGCATTCCGGTGGCCGAGACCCAGGCGGGAAAGGGCTCGTTGCCGTACGGCCATCCCTCCGCTTTGGGAGCGATTGGGGTCACTGGGACGGCGGGAGCCATTGCAATCGCCCGAGACGCCGATCTCGTCATCGGCGTGGGAACGCGTTGGACCGACTTCACTACAGCGTCTCATAGCGGCTTTACGAACGCGGATGTGCGCTTCATAAACATCAACGTTGCTGCGCCGGATGCAGCCAAGCTCGCCGGCGTGCCCCTCGTTGCCGATGCACGGGTTGCACTGGAAGCGCTGCGCGAGGGGTTGAGCGGGTGGGACGTGGACGCTCATTACAAAGCAGAGGTCGAGAAGCATGTTCGGGCTTGGGATGCCGAGGTCGAGCGCATCTACCACCTGGATCACTCACCGCTGCCCAGCCAGGGGGAGATCATAGGGGCGGTCAACGACGCCGCCGCAGAGCGCGACGTTGTCGTTTGTGCGGCGGGCAGCATGCCCGGGGACCTGCACAAGCTGTGGCGGGCCCGGGAAGCGAAGAGCTACCACGTCGAGTACGGCTATTCGTGTATGGGGTACGAGATTGCGGGCGGCCTGGGTGTGAAAATGGCTGCGCCCGACCGCGAGGTCTTTGTGATGGTCGGCGACGGGTCCTATCTGATGATGTCTCAGGAACTGGTCACCGCCATACAGGAGCACCAGAAGCTGATCATTGTGCTGGTGCAAAACCATGGTTACGCCTCGATAGGAGGCCTGTCGCAGTCGATTGGATCGGAAGGGTTCGGGACTCGCTATCGCTATCGTTTGCCGGACGGGCGACTTGAAGGCGACGTACTTCCGGTCGATCTCGCCGCCAACGCCGCCAGCCTCGGTGCTCGGGTGATGAACGCAGGGACCGTCGCCGAGTTGCGCGATGCGCTCAAGCAGGCGGTGGAGTCCGACACGACCACAGTTGTCCACGTAGAGGCAGATCCCGACGTTTCGGTTCCGAGCTACGGGTCCTGGTGGGACGTTGCCGTGGCGGAAGTCTCCGGGTCAGATGCGGTGGCGCGCGCCAGAGCCGAGTACGAGAAGGCCAAGGCCAAGGAGCGAACCTTTTTTTGACAAGGAGCGATGAGCTTGAGGCCGTGGTCATGGGCCGAGTCGGTGCCGACCTGTATCCCAATCAAATCGGCGCGCCGTTATCCGAAGTGCGTACCTTCACGCGCTACGCTGGAGGCTTCGCGGCGAACGTGGCAACAGGGCTTGCCCGTTTGGATGTATCCGTCGCGATCGCAAGCAAAGTAGGTGATGAAGGACACGGGGAATTCATCCGCGCGTTCCTTGTCTCCGAGGGTGTCGATGTGGGGTGGCTGGGGACCGACCCGGACAATCTGACCCCCATCGTTTTCTGTGAGGTCTCACCTCCCGACCATTTCCCACTTCTCTTCTACCGCAGGCCCACTGCGCCCGATTGGGAGATGACCCCCGACGATGTCGATATCGAAGATATAGCGAGTGTTCCACTTCTGTTCATCTCGGGGACCGGACTCGCACGCGAGCCCAGCCGGCAAACGACGGTCGAAGCCGCACTTGCCCATGCAGGCACCACCATATTTGACTTGGACTGGCGGCCGAGCGTGTGGGATGAGCCATCCGAGTACCCCAAGGTTGTGGGAGCCCTGATCGATGGCGCGAACGTGATTGTGGGCAACGAGGAAGAGCTGCGCGCAGCCGTCGAAGGGGACGATGCCGAAAGGGCAGCCAACGTGCTTATCGAGCGCGGTGTGGAGACCATCGTCATGAAGCGAGGGGGCAAGGGTGTTGTGTGCTTCGAGGGCGATGGTAGGTTGGAGGTTCCTCCTATAGCAATAGAGGTCAAGAACGGCCTCGGTGCGGGGGACGCTTTCGCTGCTGCCCTCGGGCATGGTCTCCTCAGGAGGCTTGCAATGGAAGAGACACTTCGGCGCGCCAACGCTGCCGGCGCCATCGTGGTAAGTCAACTCGCATGCAGTGAAGCGATGCCCACAAACGACGACATCACGAGCTTGCTTCAGGCACAGGTCGGAAATTAGTGATGCGTCGCGTCAGTGTTGGGGTCGTGGGGCTCGGCAGATTAGGTCGCTTCCACGCACAGAATTTGGCCGGACGCGTGCCGAGGGCCAAGCTGGCCATGGTTGTCGATGCTATCGAGGACTCGGCGCGCTCTTGGGGGACCGAGCTGGGGGTCGAGTGGTCGTGCTCCATCGACGATCTTCTCGCCGACGACACTGTCGAGGCCGTGGTGCTTGCCACGCCAACACCGCTTCACGTTGAGATGATTCAGCGCGCCGCGGAATCCGGAAAACACATCTTCTGTGAAAAGCCCTTGTCCTTCCATGCCGATTTGACCGTTAAAGCGATCGATGCGGCCAATTCCGCCGGGGTAAAGCTTCAGGTTGGCTTCCACAGGCGATTCGACCCTGATTGGAGGGCGGCGGTGGAGAGAATGGAGAGAGGGGAGCTTGGAGAGGTGTACCTCTTCAGGACATCGCTAAGGGACATGAAGCCTCCGAGCATCCAGTACATCGAGTCGTCGGGAGGGTTCTTCGTCGACGTGACGATTCACGACTTCGACACGGCTCGTTGGATGATCGGGGAAGTCGATGAGGTGACTTCGTTCGGATCTTCGGTGGCCGTTCCGGCCATTGCTGAGGTTGGAGACATCGATACGGCTCTGGTCGTCCTGCGCTTTGCTTCCGGTGCCCTTGGAGTGATCGACAACACTCGTGCCGCGGGCTACGGATACGAGTGCTCCACGGAGGTTTTGGGCTCGAAGGCCACCGCCCGCATCAGCCATCACCGGCGAGCCCACGTTCAATGGCTTACCGCCGGGCAGGCCGCAGAAGATTGGGTCGTGGACTTTACCGAGCGTTACCCCGACGCTTATCGACTAGAGTTGGAGGACTTCCTCACTGCGGTGGCCGAGGATCGCCCGGTGGCCGTGACGGGCGAAGACGCGCTGGCCGCATTCACTCTATGTAAGGCTGCTGAGGAATCGTTCCGTCTGGGAAAGACGGTGAAGCTGGAACACCGCCAGCACAACGGCGAAGTGCTCTACGAGAAAGCCGGCAGGGGTTGAGGGACCGGGTGGCATCGAGGATCGGCATGGAGCCGACGGGGAAGTAGCAGGCAGCTGTCGCCGAACTCGTGCCACAGATACCCGGCAGTGACTGCGGCATCGTACGCGTCTTGGACGAGATCAGCTCCGGCTGCCGCCTCGAGCAGAAGGAGATGTGAAGCGCGCGGTGGATGCCATCCGGTGAGTAGACCATCGACGGCCCGAGCCGGACGTTTCGGTCCCAGGACCAGGTCGGTCCATCCCTGCCCCGGTGCGACGACCCCGTCTATGTCTGCGACGGTCTCAAGCGCGCGCGTAACCGTTGTCCCCACTGCGACCACGCGGCCGCCGGCCCTGCGGGTCGCGTTCACGAGCCACGCGGTTGCCGGCGGGACCCGAAACCGCTCGGCTTGGGGAGGCTCTCCATCCTCCAACGAGGAAACTCCACAGTGCAGCACGACCGGTGCAAAATTGATGCCATGGGTAATCATCTCCGTGACCAGTCTGCGGGTGAAGGGACGTGCTGCACTCGGCATCTCAGCGCTGCCGCGTTCCCTTGCGAAGACCGTTTGATAGTCGGACAGTGCCCAACGACCGCGCAGGTAGCCGTAACTGATCGGACGGCCGTGCTTGGCGAGCCAATCCTCGATAGAGCCGTCAACGCCTACTCGCGACCGCCACAACCTGCTGCCGGTGGCCATCAATGGGTCAGGATGAGCGGCCATGATCTGAATGCGGGCATCGGTGGGGAGGTCGATTGTTTCTCCCCCGGTGGCGTCCATTACGGGACCGGAACCGTCATGTGCTCGCAGCTCCACGATCCACGCGCCGTCATCCAAGGGGGTTGAGAAGTGAATCACTATCTGCCCACCACCGGCTCGAGTACCGTCCACCGCTGCAGGACGAGTTGCCGATGTGTTGACCACCACGAGATCTCCGGGACGAAGAATGTGGGTGAGGTCGTTGAAGTGCGCGTGCTCCAGACCGTTCGGCCGGGCCACGAGCATGCGGACCCGGTCGCGTCTCAGGCCCCTTGCCTCAGGGGGTTCCGTTGCAGCCAACCTGCGTGGCAAGGTGAAGGACGTCAACGGAGCGTCGGCCAGAGAGGTGCTCACGACCAACTTCCGTCCGATAATGGCCGGAGGTCGTTTGCGCGATATCTTCCGCTCGGAGGGCGCTCGTCGACGAGGCGGAGCATCGACGGCACAACCACCTTCGGCTCGGCGCGGTCAGAGATGTCCTCGCCCGGAAAAGCCTGTTGTTGCATCTCGGTGCGCATGTCGCCCGGATCGAAGGAATAGATGCGAACGGCCGGCTGCTCCTCCGCAAGCACCGCGCTCAGTTGATCGAGAGCCGCTTTCGACGATCCGTAACCACCCCAGCCTGCGTATGGCTCTACCGCGGCGTCGGAGCTGACGTTGATGATCGACCCGGCGTTCGCTGTGAGCTCCGGTAGCAGGGCCTGGATCAGCCCGAGGGGCGCAATGGTGTTGATTTGAATGACACGCTCGAGCTCGTCGAGCGGATAGGCGCCCAGATCCGGGCGAGGGACTGGTCCAAGAGTGCTCGCGTTATTGACCAGCAAATCCAGGCGCCCCATCCGATGCACGGCTTGCACCATCTCGTCCCGGTGTGTCGGGTCACCCACATCACCTGCGAGAGCGGCGACTCGACTCGTGTTTCCGAATCCCTGTGCTGCGTCTTTTAGAACTTCGCCGTTTCTGGCGTCGACGACGAGCTGCCATCCACGGCGGCCGAGCTCCTGGGCCAGCGCCTTGCCGAGTCCGCGGGAAGCGCCGGTAACGAGTGCGATGGGCATCTTTTCATCTCCTTGTGAGGCGTTGTCCCATGGTAGAAGTTAAAGTAAGGTTTAAGTCAAGCGAAGGCCACAAGGAGGCGGTGATCGCATGCCGGAGGAGGCCCTCACGGTCAGTGAAGTGGCGCGACGCAGCGGGTTTGCGCCCTCGGCATTGCGCTTCTACGAGCGGGAAGGGTTGATCGGCGCTCAACGGACCGAGGGAGGGCAGCGGCGGTACGGGAGGATCGTCCTGCGGCGGCTCGCATTCATCCGCGCCGCCCGTCAAGTCGGCCTCACCCTCGAAGAGGTCAGAGAGGTGTTGGCCGAACTGCCCGAATCCCGCACTCCCACCCGGGCGGATTGGTCACGCATCTCGCGGCTCTGGCGTCGACGGCTCGACGAGCAAATCGAGGCGCTGGTGGCACTGCGGAATGGGCTCGACTCGTGTATCGGGTGCGGTTGCCTCTCATTGAAGCGATGTCAGACCCTCAACCCGCAGGACATCGCGGCGGCGGATGGCCCGGGCGCGGTGTACCTCCCCAGGCGGTTGCGGGAACCCCTCTCCGAGTCACCTGGGGATGAAGGCTCTCCGGGTGTCGGCCGGGACGAATCTGGCGCAGAACGCTATCCGCTTCCGCTCTAGCTGTCCCGCCTGGCGGCCAATAGGTTCGGCCGCGGAGCCTCCTTCGGGGACCGCCGACGGCGGCGACGCGTCACCGGCGCATGGTGGCGTACGGTCGGGGTTATGGCAATCGACGTGCATTCGGGCAGTGGCCCTGCAGAAATTGAGCGACGGAGTCCGGTGATCGAGACCACGGGACTCCGAAAGGCGTTCGGCGACCACGTCGCCATCGAGGGGCTGGACCTGATGGTTGAGCGCGGCGACGTGTTCGGGCTTCTCGGTCCCAACGGAGCGGGCAAGACCACGACGATCAGGATGCTGACGACGTTGCTTGCGCCCGACTCGGGGGCAGCGCGCGTCTGCGGGTTCGACGTCTCGGCCCAACCGAGTGAGGTCCGCCGGCGCATCGGCTACGTCATGCAGAGGGTCGCGTACCGGGGGCTGTTGACCGGCCGGGAGTGCGTGGAAATCGAAGCGGCCCTCTACCACCTGCCGCGCCGGGAGATACCCGTCCTGGCCAAGGCGGCCCTCGATGCGGTGGGAATGCTGCCCCACGCCGACCGGCGTTGGACGACCTACTCGGGCGGGATGCAAAAGCGGCTGGATCTTGCATGCGGCCTGCTGCACTCTCCCGAGGTCCTCGTGCTCGACGAGCCAAGCCTCGGCCTCGACGTTCAATCTCGTCACAATGTCTGGGAGTTCGTGGGCGATCGGCGCGCGGGCGGGGCCACCATCCTGCTCGCGACGAACTACCTCGACGAGGCGGATCGCCTGTGCAACAAGGTCGCAATCATCGACCACGGCCGCGTCGTCGTCCAAGGAGCACCGTCGGAGCTGAAGAGAGCGGTCGGGGCCGACGTGGTCGAGGTGGCTACGCCTGAACCCGAGCGCTTGCGGAGGGTGATCGAAACCGAGCGCTGGGTGAAGAAGATCGTCGTCGGCGACCTGGGCGATCTCCACATTTTTGTTGGGGACGCAGCGGTCGCACTTCCCGCCGTAATGCGAATCGGACTCGAGCATGAAATTAGGCTCGAGAGAATGACCTACAGCCAGCCGTCGCTCGACGATGTGTTTCTGCTGCATACCGGCCGCGAGCTGAGGGAGGCGGCGGTGGCCTCGTGACCCTCGAGCAGCTGGACGTAAAGAAGAGAACGCGGGCGGATGAACCCGGCTCGGCGGCAGGCGCCCGGAGGCGCTACGCGCAGGAGGTGCTCGCCCTTGCCCGTCGGTGGTGGGTCGAGCTGCTACGCGAACGGCTCAACCTCGTGTTCAGCCTGGCCCAGCCCGCGATCTGGCTCGTTTTCTTCGGCGCAGGAGTCGAACGGGCCATCGACACGGAGGTTATCGGTACGGACGACTACATCGGTTTCATGCTCGCCGGCATTGTCACCTTTACGATCGTGGGCAACGGTGTCAGCGGCGCCATGCCGCTGCTCTGGGACAAGGAGACCGGCTACCTGGACCGGCTCATGAGCATGCCAATCGCTCGGAGCTCGGTAATAGTCAGCCGGTTTGTGTTCCAGGTGGCCCAACAGTCCGCTCAAATTCTGCTCGTTGTCGCGGTTGCACTCGTCCTAGGCGTGCGTATCGCCACCGGGCCGCTGGGGTTCCTGGTGATTCTCCTGACGGCTGCTCTGCTCACGATGTCGGTCACGGCGGCTTTCTCTGCGCTGGCCTATGCCGTCCCTCAGCACGGCACGTTCTTTGCCGTGGCCGGATTCGTTTCACTTCCTCTGCTGTTCATGAGCAACGCGTTCGTTCCGCTCGACGCCATGCCGGTGTGGATGGAGGTCGTAGCCCGCCTCAATCCGCTCACATACGCGATCGAGGCGATGCGCACCCTTGTGTTGGACGGTTGGGCGCCTCGAGTGGCGTCGTCGCTTGCCGTGCTCACGCTCGCTGGGGTGATTTGTCTGGCGCTGGGCACCTGGCAGTTCCGTAAGCAGACGGGCGAGCGCGTCCGCGGGTAGCAGCGATCAAACCTTTCGGTGGGGCCCCTCGAGGGAGAAAGACGTCGGTGGGTCGTTCTCGTGAGGAGTTATGCGGGCTTCAAGCGACGTCGTCTTCTGGATCCCAGTGAAAGAGCAGTTCCAGCGCCATCCAGACTGACTTGGACCATGGGTAGAAGATCACCGGGAGCAGCCCGTTTGTAAGAAGCCCGATCCCGAGAAGCAGCCGCCACGGGACATCCGGGAAGGTAGGGAGCACTATCAGCCCGAACAAGATGACGAACCAGAGCTCGCACACTGCGATGTTCACGATCATGGCGCCGGTCCAGTAGCCCTGCTCCCGCTCGAAGCGGAAGCCGCAGGTTGGACACCGCTTCCGCAGCTGAAAGAAGCTGGCGAAGATGCCAGATCCGCCGCAACGCGGACAGCCTTTGCGCAAGGCGCGCCGAAGTGCCTCCCCGAATCCCGGCGCGGGAGGCATCTGAGGTCTGCTGTGGGATGCTCGCAGGTCTCCTCCTCGGTGGCTCCTCGGCCCTGATGTCAACCCGCTCAGGATGGCAGATTTGAAACAGTTGACACGTGAAAATGGTCGAGTCGCCGATGGTCTCCCGTGGATGAATGCAAGCATTGCCAACTCATGATGGTCCTGGATCAGCTTGGAGGCAACTGCCTCCCGGATGATGCGACACGAGACTTGGACCACACAGAAGGAGAATCAACATGGATTTGAACCACAGGTGGTCGGACGCCCGGCGTGCGCAGCGCTTTTGCTTGCCATGGGAGCGCCCGTCCGCAGCTGTCTCTGGGGTGCATAGGGATGCGAACCTTCACCCAGGTAAGCGAGGACCTTTTGCTTGCGGTTCTATCGGGTGCGGCCGTGGGCTCGTTTTCCGAATCGCTCCTGGAGACCAAGAACGCCAATGCCCGAATGGCCGCCTACTACCAGGAGCGCAAGCATGGGACCGTGGCAGGACGCGATTCCGCATCGGAGGGTGCTCTGATGCCGATGCTGGCCTGAGTACTCATGCCTCTCTATCGTCCAGAAGCGGCCTTGGGGTGAGGGAATTACTGGCAGAGGGCAGGGGTTAAGCCGCTGCGGATCGGGCTGGTATTCGGGCATCGCCGGGAGGCTCCCAACGCTCCACGGGTGCGAAGAACCCCGCCTCTCCCCGTTCGAGGGGTCGCGCCCGTCGATGTTGTCGACGAGGAACCCGCAACCAGGCCGCTGGCCACAGGCGCGGCCGGCCGTTTGGCGCCAGCGTTATCATCCGGGATTCTCCAAGGTATTGGTTGAGATCCTGGAGAAGATGTGAGCAGTGTACTTCCGGCCGGCTTCGGCGCAGCGAGCCTATGAGCCTGAGATGAGCGGCGTACGACGGACGACGATGAAAGAAGTGTGGAGGGGAGTTGGAGCAAAGGAACGCATCTGCGCCTAGCGGGCTCGCGCTCCCTGCCTGGTCGAACCGGGGGACCGATGCCGCGACGGCGCCGATAGTCCAGTTCCGCCACGCGAGCAAGGTGTTCGATGACGGGACCCAGGCGGTGGCGGAGGTCTCTTTTGAGGTAAGACCGGAGGAGATCGTTGGCATCGTCGGCCCATCGGGATGTGGCAAGTCCACTCTGCTTCGCATGGCCTCGGGTTTGACCCCTGCCACCAGTGGTGAGGTCGATTGTTCCCATGAACGGCTTGGATACGTCTTTCAGGACGCGACCCTGTTGCCGTGGCGCAATGTTCGGCGCAACGTCGAGTTATTCGGCGAATTGCGGGGAACCCCGAAGGAGGAGCGATCGAGGCTGTCTCAGGAGATCATCGACCTGGTCGGCCTCAAAGGCTTCGAGCGCCACTATCCGGTGGCCCTTTCGGGCGGAATGAAGATGCGAGTGTCGCTCGCCCGCTCCCTGACGATGAAGCCTCCGCTATTTCTTTTCGACGAACCTTTCGGCGCCCTTGACGAAATTACCCGTGAGCGGCTGAACGATGAGCTGCTGAGATTGTTCGCTATCGAGGAGTTCGCGGCCATCTTCATCACCCACTCCGTCAACGAGGCGGTGTATCTAGCTAATCGAGTGCTTGTGATGTCTCCGCGTCCGGGCCACATCGTCGGAGAGTTCGATGTTCCCTTCGAGTTCCCGAGGACGGCCGATCTTCGCTTCGAGCCCGATTTCGCCCGGTTGTCCGGAGAGATTTCGCATTTGCTCAGGTCCGAGCTCACATGAGCATCGAAGCCCAAAGAGAAGCCGGGCCAGATCCCACCCGAGCCGACGCCGGTACGGCCTCCGAGACTGGGCTCGAGAAACCGGCGCGCCGCTCGCGAGCCGGATTTGTGAGCAACGTCGCACCCCCGCTCGTTGTGTTCTTCGCGTTTATAGCCTTGTGGTACGCAGTCACCTATCTCTTCCTCGAAGAGGCGCAACGCTTTCTCCTCCCGCCCCCTCACGAGGTACTCATCGTGTCTTTTCTCGACCCGGTGAATCTGACCGAGATTCTCGAGGCACTCTTCTCTACGGCGCAGGTTGCGCTCGTGGGGCTGGTCATCGCAATAGTGATTGGATTTTCCTTTGCCGTGTTGATGAGCGTCGGCAAATGGGTCGAGCGTTCGCTCTATCCCTATGCGGTGATTCTCCAGACCGTGCCCATTCTCGCCATCGTTCCTTTGATCGGCTTCTGGTTCGACTTCAACTTCAGAAGCCGGGTTATAGTCTGCGTGATCATCGCCCTTTTTCCGATCATCACAAACACGCTATTCGGTCTTCAATCGGTCGACCCGCAGATGCATGATCTCTTCACTCTGCACAAGGCCAGCCGGTGGACTCGCTTACTCAAGCTTGAGATACCTTACGCGCTTCCTGCCATCTTCGCCGGCTTCCGTATCTCTGCAGGCCTGTCGGTGATCGGCGCCATAGTGGGAGACTTCTTCTTCCGCCAAGGCGAACCGGGGATCGGGCGGCTGTTGGACGTCTATCGTGCTGCACTGCAATCCGAGCAACTCTTTGCCGCCCTCTTCTTTTCATCCTTACTGGGTCTAGTGGTTTTCTGGTTCTTCGGTTTCATAGGGCATTTCCTGACCCGGCACCGGCACCACGCCGCCGGCCAACGCGTTTGAACAAGGCAACGAAATCCCAACACCGTCCCGACGGCGACGGGGAGCGAGACCGCTGCCTCAAGAGAAGATCGAGGTTGATCACGACGCTGCTAACGGGCGGGTTGATGCTGGCTGCTTGCGGCGGGGGCAAAGGGGAAACCGCTTCTGAGGCACAGGGCGGATCGGCGCAGGGAGGACTCGCGCGGGCGTGTCCGGAAACGGTCGTGCTGCAAACCGATTGGTTCCCGGAGCCCGAGCACGGCGGCGCCTACCAGTTGATAGGCCCGGGGGGGGAGATCGACGACGAGAAGGGCACCTACACGGGGGAGATTGGGGAGACGGGTGTGAATCTCGAGATACGGTCCGGGGGCCCCTTTACGGGCTTTCAGCAGGTCACCGCGCAGATGTATCAGGACGAAGGGATTCTCATGGGTTTCGTCAACACAGACGAGGCGGTGCAGAACTCGGCTCGTCTTCCCACCCGGGCGATCTTTGCCCCCCTGGAGAAGAGCCCTCAGATACTCATGTGGGATTCCCGCCAATTCGACTTCAGCTCGTTCGAAGACATCGGTAAGTCGGACGCTACCGTGGTGTACTCCGAGGCCGTCGTCTTCATGGATTACCTTGTGGGCGCAGGCTTTATCCGGGAGGAACAGATCGACGGCTCCTACGACGGATCGCCCGCACGCTTCGTCAGCGAGGGCGACATCGTCCAGCAGGGTTTCGCTACCAACGAGCCGTACAAATACGAGAACGACATCAAGGAGTGGGGACGGCCAGTTGACTATTTTCTGATCCACGATTCCGGCTATGAGTTCTATACGCAGATGATCAACGTCAAGCTTGATGTCCTCGAGTCGGAGCGGGACTGTTTCGAGCAGCTCGTCCCCCTCATGCAGCAGGCACAGGTGGACTACATCAAGGATCCCGGACCGGTCAACGAGGAGCTCCTGAAGATCGTCGAAGAGCTCGACACCTTCTGGACACTCAGCGAAGGCGGCAACAAGTACGCGGTTGCACAGATGAAGAAGCTGGGGATCGTGGCGAACGGACTCAACGACACCCTCGGTGATTTCGACATGGAGAGGGTCGAGAAGGTCATCGACCTTCTCAACCCCATCTTTGAGGAGAAGGGCGTTCGTACCTGGGATCCCGAGGTGACCGCCGAGGACATCGTCACGAACGAGTTCATCGACCAGAGCATCGGCCTGTAGCGTTGCATCGGTGGCTGCCGAAGCTGTTGGGCTCGATTCATTTGCACTTGCGAACCCCGTCCGGCGGGCTCCCGAGTGCAATGGAGCTCCGATGGCCATGAAAAGACGCCCGCGATGACCTCGCTCTCCTGGGAGCAGGTAACCTCCTGGCGGTTGGCGCGCGGGCATTTGGCGCGCCGGGTGGCGGGCGCCGGGCTCGTGCGGGCGGTGGCCGATATGTGCGGGGCCCACGCGCAGATCATGTCGTCGGTCCCCCTTGCCCTCGCCGCCCGGGTGTCGCGACTGAAGCAGGCCCGGGTGGACGCCGCCCTTCTTGAAGAGCGCAACCTCGTCAAGACGTGGGCGATGAGAGGCACGCTCCACGTCCTCACCGCCGACGATCTCCCTCTCTATTGCGCCGCCCAGAGCACACGGGACCAGTACATGAATCCCTCCTTTCTCAAGTACCACGGCCTCGAGCTAGCCGATGTGGAGGCCGTGCTCGACGCAATCCCGCGTGCACTCGACGGACAGGTGCTCACGCGCGAGGAGCTTGCAGATCAGATCCTCGAGATCACCAGGAGACAGCACCTCGCCGATCGCCTTCGCTCGGGATGGGGGGAACTGCTGAAGCCCGCTGCCTTTCGCGGATTGATGTGCTTCGGACCGCAATCGGGGCGCGCCGTGACCTTCGTTCGCCCCGATCAATGGGTGGGCCGGTGGATGGACTACGAGACCGACGACGCCCTCCAGCATGTCTTTCGCCGGTTTCTGGCCGCCTACGGACCCGTATCGCGCGCCGAGGTGGCCCGCTGGTGGGGGGTCCGGCCACCCGAAGCGGGACGCGTGCTCAGGCTGATGGAAAAAGAACTCGCAGAGGTCGAATGTGGCGGCTCGAAACGGTGGGTGTTGAGGAGCGACCTGAGATCGTTGAGGAGCGCTCGAATCGTCGAAGGCGTCCGGCTGCTTCCGTCCTTTGACCAGCTCCTTGTGATGAGCGCTCCCCACTCCGACGCGATAGTCGACGCCGGCTTCAAAGAGCGTATCTACCGAGCTCGCATAGCCGTCTGGTCGCTTCCGTCTGTCCTCGTCAATGGGCGCGTGCGCGCGGCTTGGAAGCTCCATCGGAAGCCGGGGCGTGTAATCATCCAGGTCGAGCCTTTCGAACCGCTGTCTCGCCCGGCACGATCGGAGCTCGAAGCGGAAACCGGCAGGGTGGGCGCGCTGCTGGATGCCGAGGCTCAGCTGGAACTGATTCCGGGCTGATGGGCAATGGTTCTTTGTCGCTCCTCCCTAAGACGTAGCGTCGGTCCTACTAAGTACGGTTTAAGGGCATCTAAGGATTGCCTGCGGAATACGCAGATGACAAGGCGGACGTTTGCGGTCCGCACAAGCCCTACCCGAGCGTGCTAGGAGGCGTCTCCGTTCGGTTTCCCGTCACCGGAATGATGCTCGGGGACGAATCGCTCGAGGCGAAGACCCTTCCGATCGATCAATACGTCGTCCACAAGCCCGTACTCTCTGGCTTCCTCTGCGTTCATGAATCGGTCGCGATCGATGTCATCGGCCACCTGATCGACCGTATGATGACAGTGGTGGGCGATGATCTCTGTGGCTCTGCGGCGCATAGACAACACTTCTCGTGCATGAATGTCGATGTCGGAAGGCGACCCGTCGTACCCGGATGAGCCCTGGTGGATCATGATCTTCGAGTTGGGAAGTGCAAAGCGCTTACCCGGCGCGCCGCCGCAGAGCACGATGGCCCCCATGGACATCGCCATGCCGACGCAGGTGGTGGACACGTCGGGCGCTATGTACTGCATCGTGTCGTAGACGGCGAGCCCCGCATAGACACTCCCGCCGGGGGAGTTCACGTAAAGATTCACATCTCTGTCGGGATCTTCAGATTCCAGGTGGAGCAGTTGAGCCACGATTAGATTGGCCACGTCATCGTCGATGATCGATCCAAGGATTATGACCCGGTCGGTCAGGAGCCTCGAATAGATATCGAAAGCGCGCTCACCAGAGCTCGTGTGTCCCACAACCATGGGCACCAGAGGACCCTGCCCCATTGCCTTCCTCCAATCGTCCTTGTATAGTGCAACCGGACAGTTGCAGGATAGCTGACCAGGTGCATATGTGCAACCGAAAGGTTGCGATGCAGGGAGCGAAGTGGTCCCAGAGCAAGCCGTCCATAGAGAGATCCTTTTGGCCGCACCCCTCGGTGAGGTGTGGGCGGCCCTTACGAATGGCGACCGGTTGGCTGCGTGGTTTGGAGCGGAAGCCCGGCTCGAGCTCCGCCCCGGGGGGCGCGCCACGTTTCGCTGGCCGGACGGAACCACCCGCATCGCCGCCGTCGAGGTCGTCGAGGTCGAGCGCCTGCTGATTCTCCGCTGGTTCCCGTTCGCGGACGACGCTCACGGAGGCCGCCGATGGCAGCCGGCCACGAAGCTCTGCTTCCTCCTGCAGGCAACTCCACATGGCACGCGCCTGTGGGTCACGGAGTCCGCGCCGCCGGCGCAGGGAGCGCTCCCGGAGGACTGCGCACCTGTGTTGGAGGCGGGGGCGGACCCATCTCCCAACTCTCGCGACCCACAAGCTCTGGCGGCGCTTTGAGCGAGCATCAGATCGACATGGTCTTCTCCGCGCTGTCGGACCCGACCCGCCGCGAGGTGATCGAGTGCATCTCGGAGGAGGGCGGAGTGAGCGCGAGCCAGCTTGCCACCCGTCTCCCTGTGACGAGACAGGCCGTCGCAAAGCATCTCTCGGCGCTGAGCGAGGCGGGGTTGGTCTCAGGCGAGAGGCACGGCAGGCAAAAGCTGTACCGGTTGACGCCCGGTCCGATGAGCGACGTGATGGGTTGGATGGCGCGTGTCGGAGCCGAATGGGACGACAGGCTGCAAGCGCTGCAGCGTCACCTGGCAAGCGGTGAAGACCGGGCTGACCAAGCCCCGCAGGTCTGACGCCCACAAGGACGTCCGACACTGCTATGAAAGAAGCTGGACTGACCACCGCAGATGTGGACTTCAGTGATTGGGAAGAGCTGCAGAAGATCAACGAGGAACTCTCTTCGTTGCCCAGCGCCACTTCGTCGAAGAATCTCGACCACGGGGATCAAGCATCGGGCTACAGGTCGGTCTCCACCCATTCGTGCTGCCCTGCAGTGGAGGCCACCCTAAGCCTCAACACCCCCACTTTCGGCCATGTGGGTCCGGCCGAATGGATTCGTGATGGGCATAGCCGCCTTCAGGGTGCCTTGACAGAGGGAATGTAATTAAGCACTATCCGTTGGCGGGCCGACCCATCGTCTCTTACTCGGGAGGTCGTTCTGGGCGCTACCCTGTCGTTGTCGGCGAGCTCCCGGACCACCGCCGGGATCCTCTTGCTGACGATCGTCTTCATCGAATACGGCGGGACCTACATTCTGCGCATCGTGCGCGGCGGCGAGTCTCTTACCCCGTTCCAGGAAGCTTTCGCCCGGGCAGGACACGGCCACGCCGGCGTCCTGGTGATTCTCGCCCTCGTATGTCAGATCCTCGTGGACGCCGCTGCCATGGATGGGGTGCTCGAGTTCCTCGCTCGCAACGGCGTCACCGCAGCGGCAGTCCTGATGCCTGCGGGATTCTTCTTCTCGTCGGCCGGTCGCGGTGCCACCGAACCCAACCGATTCATCGTTATGGTCTATGCGGGGGCGGCCTCCTTGGCTCTTGGCGTGGCCTCGCTCGGGTTCGGTCTGCTCACCGCTTAGTGCCTCGTCGCGCAAATTACCCGACGCATTCGAGCGCCCCTGCACCGCCGATGGCTGCGTTGCTCCTCGCTCACGCACCTTTGGGTACGCTCGACTCCTCGCGCTTTGCCTTCGACGCGCCGGGACGCTCTCGGTGCGGACGCTACTTACGCGACGAGGCAGCAGATGTAGCCCGTTGCGGCATTCCCCCGTCCGGGTGGCCGGGTCGCCCTTTGATTGACGCCGCCGGCCGGCTCCGAGATCCGGGGGCCAGGCATTAGACTGACGTTTGGAAGGGGGCTCGAATAGTCGTCCGAGGGAAGCGTGAGACGGTGGCAGACGTAGACCCATCGGAGACTCGCAGGGCCCTGCTGCGGGGGAGGCGAATCGCCCCGAGAGTCTTTAGGGAGGGAAAGGGATGAACGTTCCGGATCTGCATCAGCGCGCTCTGGATGAGTTCGAGAAGCGTGTCTTGGAGATCAAAGAGGATGGGTGGCGCAGACCGACGCCCAACCCGGAGTGGGACGTGCGAGCTCTCGTCAGTCACATCGTGGACGAGAACCGATGGACGCCTCCGCTCCTGGCGGGTTCAACTATTGAAGACGTGGGCGATCGCTTCGAAGGCGACCTCCTCGGCGACGACCCTACGGGTGCGTGGAATGACTCCTCGAGGCAGGCGGTTCGGGCCGTACACGAGGACGGCGCCATGGGGCGAACGGTGCATCTGTCGTTCGGCGATGTCCCCGGGGAGGAGTACGCGATGCAGCTCTTTGCCGATCACCTCATTCATGCTTGGGACCTTGCCCGGGCCATCGGCGCCGATGAGCAACTCGATCCCGAGTTGGTGGAGGCCTGCTCGGAGTGGTTTGAGCAGAGAGAGGATCTCTACCGAGCCGCGGGGGCAGTCGGAGATCGGCCCGAGATCGGACCCAACGCCGACCCTCAGACGGCCTTGCTGGCGATGTTCGGCAGGAAGGTCTGAGGTACGCGCGCTCGGCTGCGGCGAAAGGGTCGGGAGGAAGCATGTCAGAACAAAGATCCCAGGCTGAGGCAGAGCACCCTGAGCCAAGGGGTGCAGACGGACCCGGCGGGCGCGCAGCACTCCTGCTGGTTGGTACTGAGGAACGGATACGAAACGATGTTGGGGCCGAGTTGCGCAAGAGGTACGGCGTCGACTATCACCTCTCGATCCACGACGACCGCAAGAACGCCCTAGGCACACTCGAGAGTCTGAGGGAGCAACGTGTCCCGGTAGCGCTTGTTCTCTCCGTTCTCGGCGCGAATGATCCGGACGGCATCGAGTTCTTCGAGAGAGTACGGCTGCTTCACTCCGAGGCCAAGCGTGCGGCGGTGGTGAGGTGGGGAGACTTCCACACTGTCCGTCCGATCTTCAACGCTATTACGCTCGGACAACTGGATCACTGGGTGATGGCGCCGGAGTACTCGCCCGATGAAGAGTTCCACCGCGCGATCACGGAGTTCCTCGAGGACTGGGCGGCGACGAGCAGGGGGCGCGGATTCGAGGCCGTGCGGATAATCGACAAGGTCTCCTCGCCCCGCGGGCACATGTTGCGCGACACGTTCGGCCGCAACCACATCCCGTACGGGTTCTACGATGCGGATTCCGAGGCCGGCCGAAGGAAGCTCGCCGATTTCGATCTGGATTCACCCCGGCTGCCGGTCGTGGCCCTCCTTTTCACGTCGGAGCCGACCGTGCTCGAACAACCGGACGACATGGAGATCGCGAAGGCGTTCGGAATCTTCGAAGCCCTGCAGGAAGATGAGATATTCGATGTCGCCGTGGTCGGCTCCGGGCCGGCAGGGCTGGCCGCCGGTGAATATGCGGCCTCGGAGGGCCTCAACACGCTTGTCGTCGAACGACAGGCGGTGGGCGGGCAGGCCGGCACAAGCTCGCTCATCCGCAACTATCCTGGGTTCCCCCAAGGTGTGAGCGGCAACAAGCTGGCGTTCAGCATGTTCCTCCAGGCATGGGCTTTCGGGACCAGGTTCCATTTCATGCGCGAGCCAACGGGTCTGTCGACCCACGCAGGTCTCCGCGTCATCGAACTGAACGACGGGACGCAAGTTCACACCCGCTCCTTGATTGTTGCAACCGGGGTTGCCTACCGTCTCTTGAACATCGACGCGCTCAATGACCTCATGGGACGTGGAGTCTTCTACGGTGCGGCCGTTTCGGAGGCCCCGTCCCTCGAGGACAAGAAGGTCTTCGTCGTGGGGGGCGGGAACTCGGCGGGCCAGGCGGCGGTGCACCTGGCAAAGTACGCATCGAAGGTTACCGTGCTTGTTCGCGGCCAGACCCTTGCCGAAAGCATGTCGGAGTACCTGATCACCTTGATCGAAGAATCGGCGCCTAGGATCGAGGTCATCTACAACACTGAGATAGTGGGCGGCGGAGGCGACGAGCAGCTCGAGCACCTCGTCATAAAGGACCGTGTCTCAGGTGAGAAACGAAAGGTGCGGGCCGCAGCCCTATTCGTCTTAATCGGCTCTCAACCGCGGACGGAGTGGCTGGACACCGCCGTTGTCCGGGACAGATGGGGTTTCATCGTTACCGGTCCCGATCTCAACTACGGATCCGGCGATGACACTTTGCGCTCGGAGGTGACCGGGTCGGGGGATGATGCTTGGAACCTGGACCGAGACCCCCTCTTGCTCGAATCCAGCATGCCGGGGGTCTTCGCCGTCGGGGATGTCAGGCGCGGTTCTGTCAAACGCGTCGCCTCCGCGGTGGGTGAGGGGGCGATCGCCATTCAGCAGGTTCATCGCTATCTCGAGATGGCCGGGCAACCCATGGAGAGCAAACGCTGATGGCCACGAGATCGCACGGCCGGTGCTCGGGGCATGCGATCTCGTGGCAAAGGACAGAGATCGAGCTCAAGATGTTGACGCCCGGCATGCGCAAACTCTTCTGGATTGCCGGTTTTCTGGTCTTTCTCGCCGGGATGCAGCTGTTTGTCCTCACTGAGCGCACCGAAACCTGGTTTGCTTGGACAATCGACGTCCCACTGACCGCTGCGTTCCTGGGCGCAGCCTACTGGTCGAGTGTTTCGTTCGAATGGCTCGCCGCCCGTCGGCGGGTGTGGGCTTGCGCACGTATCGCCGTCCCGACCGTCTTGGTATTCACTACTCTGACAGAGCTGGTCACGCTTTATCACCTCGAGTTGTTCCATCTCGGCGACACTTTTCCGATATCAACCAGGGCCGTGACCTGGGCGTGGATTGCGATCTACAGCAGCGTTCCCCTCTGCATGGTTGCGCTGCTCGTTGGCCAGAGCAGGGTCACGGGGCAAGATCCCCGGCGGGATCCGCTCCCGCGCTGGATCGCTGCGATTCTGGTCGTCCACGCCGCGATGATGCTGCCCCTCGGTGCTTACCTGTTGGTTGCTCCCGAGAACGCTTCAGCGCTCTGGCCCTGGCCCTTGACTCCGCTGACGGGGCGGGCGGTGGGGGCGTGGGTCTTCGGCTTGGGCCTCGCAGCCGCCCATTGCGTGAGGGAGAACTGCCTGGAGAGGGTGCGTGTTGCGACTCAGAGCTACATCGTCCTGGCGGTCCTGGAGTTCATCGCCGTGGCGCGCTACGCCGACACCCTGGACTGGAGCGCGCCGCAGTCCGCGGTCTACATGATCGTCTTGCTCAGCATGCTGGTTGTGGGTGCGGCAGCCCAAGTGGGGAGCCGGCCGGGGAACGCCTGTCTCTCAGCGTGCTCCCGGAACTCTGGATGAAGGGGAGTCGGTAATCGGCCACGAGGCCGGTTTGCGCTCGGGGGTTTCGCCCGGGCTTGCTCAGGAGCCGGCCGAACACCTCCGGCACAACCCGAAGAGCTCCAGGTCGTGTGTCACATTAGAGAACCGATGCTTTTTCGCCAGTGCCCTTGCCCAATTCTCGAGTTGGTCGTTGGCAAGCTCAACGGTGAAGCCGCAGGATCGGCACACGAGATGGTGATGGTGGTCACCGGCATTGCAGATCCGGAAGATCGACTCACCGTCCTCGCGACGCACGACGTCCACCTCCTTCATGTCGGCCATCATCTGCAGATTTCGGTAGACGGTTGTAAGACCGACCTTCAGGCCCTTGTTTCGAAGCGCGTCGTACATCTCCTGGGCGCTGAGGAAGGAATCCGCCTCCTGTAGTAACTGCAGGAGCGCCGTGCGCTGTCGAGTCAAACGCTGCCGCTGCATCAGTGGCAACCTCTCCTCCATCGTTCGCCTATCCAATCAGCCTGGTCCGGGATATCAGTGAAGTGGCCACGAAGGCAAGGATCGACAGCAGCACGATGGTGGCCGAGGGAAACAGATCCGCGTAGAACGCGGTCACGAGGCCCCCGATCGACGCAACAACGCCAAGTCCGATGCTCGCGTATGTCGTAGCACGAAAGCTGTGGGTCAACTGTTGAACCGCCGCCACAGGGAGGATGAGCATCGAAGCCACGAGCAGGATGCCGACCACTTTTGCGGTTGCGCCGATCGCCAGTGCCGCGAGAAGTGCGACAAGGATGTTCAAGCTCCCCACCGGCAGCCCCGACACGCGAGCGACCTCCTCGTCGTAGGCAATCGCAAAGAGATGCTTACGCAAGACGAAGCAAACGAGCACAACGAAGACCGCAACAGCCGATACGATCCACAGATCCGTCACGCTGACCGTCAGCACCGATCCGAAGAGGTAGGAGTTGAGATTGATGGTGGAGACGTCGCCCAAGCCCAGCAACAGAACGCCGCCGGCGATACCGCCGTAGAACACGAGCGCGAGAGCGATGTCGCTCTCGGTTCTCTGCCTGCTGCGCAGCACCTCGATGGTTACCGCTCCGCCCATGGCGAAGACAAGAGCGAGCAAAACGGGAGAAACGCCGAGGAGTAAACCCGCCGCGATGCCGGCGAAAGCAACATGCCCGATCCCGTCACCCATCAGCGACAGACGTCGCTGGACTATGAAGATGCCTACCGCAGGCGCCGCCATCCCGACCAGCGCGCCGGCGATCAGCGCCCTGATCATAAAGTCGAACTCCAAGATCTCCAGGCTCACGCGCTCCATCCGATCCCGGGGTGATGGGCATGCTCCAGCTTGAGGTCGACCGGTGCTCCATCGTGGGCCACGCGGCCACGCTCTAGCACCACCGCTCTTTCGACCAATCGCTGGACCGCACCCAGTGAGTGAGCGACCATCAAGAGCGACGTCCCCTTGCTGAGGAGCACCTCAATCGTCTTGGCGAAGCTTTCTTGATGCGCCAGGTCGACGCTGGCAACTGGTTCGTCGAGTACCAGAACGTCGGGCTCTGCGGCCAGCGCGCGAGCAATCAGCACGCGCTGCTGCTGGCCCCCCGAAAGGCGCCCGACCGGCGAGGACTTCACCTCCATCAGGTCGACGAGCTCCAACGTCCTCGCGACCGCGTCCCGGTCGGATGATCCATAACGGCCCAGAAGGCCGACGCGGGATGCGCGTCCGGATGTCACGACCTCTTCGACCGTTGCGGGTACGCCGGACGCCGCAGACACTCTCTGGGGAACGTAGCCGATCTTGGCCCAGTCCTTGAAAAGCTGAACCGGCTCCCCGAACAGGTACGATTGTCCCCCTGCCGCGGGGATGAGGCCGAGCAGCGACTTGACCATTGTGGTCTTGCCGGACGCGTTGGCGCCTAGGAGAACCGCGAACTCGCCGTGATGGAGCCGGAAGTCGACGTCCCACAACACCTGTTGGTGGCCGAGGAAGACAGACACGCGGTCCATTTCGAGAACGGCCGAACGATCAGCCACAGTCGAGCGCCCTCGTTAGCGCCGCCAGGTTCGCTTCCATCGCATCGACATAGTCACCGGACGGCGGCGCGGATTCGAGAGGGGACAGCATCTCCGTGCGAGCTCCAGTCTCTGCCGCGATCGTGTCTGCAACCTCTGGAGAGACAAGATCCTCAAAAAAGATCGTGCCGACATCGTGCTCTTGCACGAAGCGCGCGACCTCGGCAAGTCGCCCCGGCGAAGGTTCGCCCTCGGGATCTACCCCCGAGATGCTCACCTGATTGAGGTCGTAGCGAGCGGCCAGATACCCGAAGGCAGCATGGCTCGTCACGATGTCCCGGGTGCGGCAGCGGCCAAGAGCGCTGCTGAACCTGCGATCGAGGTCCACAAGTCGAGAATCGAGCTCCGCCGCGTTATCCGTGTAGATCTCTTTGTGCGCCGGGTCGATCTCGGATAGACGCAGTGCGACCTCGTCGACGATCGCTGCCATGATCAAAGGATCCAACCACACGTGAGGATCGGTGGTTGACTCGTGGTCCTGTTCAACCGTGTGGCCTCCGCCTTCGGTGCCTTGAAGAAGACCCCCTCCGTTGAGCACATCCAGGACTCGAGATTCGTCCAAGCCGGAGACGACATCCTCGATTGCAGGTTGAAACCCTCGGCCGAGAAACACGATCAGGTCTGCTTCCGAGAGGCTCCTGACTTGGTCCGCCGAGAGCTCGAGGTCGTGGGGCTCGACTCCCGGAGCCGTGAGGTTCTCGACCTCCACCAGATCGCCTCCTACGCCTTCGCCCGCGAACACCAGTGGATAGAAGGAGGCTACAACTGCCGGTTTGTCCTCACCGCTCGAAGGTTCCGGCCTGTCGTTACCGCATCCTGCTGCGGCAACAGCGGCGGTCACCGTCAGGGCGAGGGCTCGGAGCACGATCCGGCGCATGGGCCGAACCTAATGGAAATGACAGTGATTGTCAATAGCAGCCCGATCCGAGCACCCCTGGGGGAAAAGTCGGTTTGGCCCGGGCTCGTCGGACAACATTTCAGTTCGGGCCCCGGGTTTTCGGAAGGGGAGAGAGACGATGTGTTCAATCACCTACCACCGCTCGTAGAAGTCAGCGCGCGATCGGGAGTTTCCTTAAAGGAGGTGCCGGGCTTCACCCGGAGGTTGAATGCGGATGAACGTGTGGGTTGGAGTCACGGAGCGAACCGTGTGGCACCGAATACAGAGGCCTTGGTCATCTCGCCCGAGTCAGCAACGACTTCTCTGTATGTGTAACTAATACTTAAGAGGCTGCGTTGGCGCGTGGTCTTCTTTGCTTCTGCTGTTGACAGTATTCGAATTCACTTGTAAGAAAGTCCGTCGCAGCACCCATCTAGGAGCGGAGGGGAACACGTACAGGACGATGCGGGGTGCTGTTGGAGTATGTTGTGCCGCAGGCCTGCTTCTAGCAGTGCCGGCGGCCGCACTAGGCCAGTGGTCGCACCGACATCGCGATTACCCGAATACGCCATACGGCGAAGGTCAGATCAGAGAGGTGTTCGGGCGCCCTTGCAATAAACGCGTGAACGCCAACACAGATCTGTGGCGCGCCGCCGACACGGGCGATCTGCATTCGCTTCATTTTCATCGCAAGCTGGGCGGCGCGACCAGTTCCAACCTCGACTTCGACGTCAAGGGGCATCTCGACAAACGTCGCAAAGGCAGATACCTGAAGAGTGGTATAGGCATCTACAACTGTCGCGCGATTTCGGGAACGAATAGCTGGTCGACTCACGCCTGGGGCATAGCAATCGACATCAGCTGGAACTACGAGCACTTCGGCCACAACCAACATCCCTGCCACGTAATACGCAGCCGCACTAAGGTCCCAAGGATTTTCAAGCGTCATGGCTGGAAATGGGGGAGATCCTTCCCTCGGCGCGACTGCATGCACTTTCAGTACGCGACCGGTTACTGACCTACGTCCACAAGCAGAGAGCAGGGGAAGACATGGTGAGTTTGCGCCGTTGGCATATTGGACTCGTCGGCGGGTCGATGCTTGCTTTCGGCCTTGGCCTCACTTACGTGGCCGAGTCTGCGAGCACTTCGCCGGCTCGAGCAACCGCGTCCGTGGTCGATGGAAAGTTGAAAGTCTCCGGAACGACGGGGGAAATCGATCTGCAGACCGCGCAGCCCGTGGGAGCGGTGGCGCTGACTCCAGATGGCGACGAACTTGCCTTGACGACCGGCACGCCCGTCGAGGAGGCGATCGGCGGAGTTAGAGGGCAGGTCGCCGTCGTGGATAGCTCGGATGGAAGCGTCTTGGCGCAGACGGAGTTCGATGGTGCGATAGTCACCGGCGTTAGTTTCAGCCGGGACGGACGCCGAGTGGCGTTCGTGAAGGACTATCAGGAGCTGTGGGTGATGGAGGCGGACGGGACGGAGCTTCGGAAGGTGGCCGACGCAGGCGCCCTGGCGCCGGTGTTGGGCAGCACGCTGTTCGACCCCGCTTTCAGTCCCAGTGGACAAGCCGTCTACTTCGGTCTGGTCGAGCAGACGTTCTTTGGTGAGGACGACAAGGTCGATAACATCTGGAGAGTGTCCATGGACGGACGGGCATCTCGAGTGACGCATCTATCGGCGCCGGGTGGGTTTCAGAGCTGGACGGTCGTGCGCGGCCCACTCCCGCTGGGGCACCGCGAGGTACTGTTCACGATGGGACGTTCGACGGAAAGGACGTGGCAGGTCGCTCGAGTAGGGCCTGGAGGGCGCGCTTCGGCGCTGGGCCCCGTCCCGTCCATGACGAAAGCCGTTGGAGTGAGTTCCGGGGAGATCACGCTTGAGACGCTCGACAACCGCACGGCGGCTTACGACCTCTACTCAATGTCGCTCGACGGCGGGCGGCTGGGATGGGACCGTTGGTGTGCCGCAGGATGCCGCACCATCGATCACGGGATCGACGCAGGTGCGGTGTCCTTCCCCATCGCCGGCGGCTAGGAGACATCACCTCCGGCTGATCGTCGTCTGCGCCCTGATCCTGATTGCGGCGGCTTCGTGCACGTCGGACCGGCGCACCGTGCGGGTCTCTCCCGACGCCGAACGGACCGCGACTCCCCAGCCGCCGGAGTCTCCCGGTCTGGCGATCGAGCGTTCGGGCTTCGCCGTTCTCGGCCGCAGGCTCGGATTCGCGGCACTGATCTCGAATACGGGTGAGAAGACGCTAGGGGACATCACGTTGCGCGTGATCTTGCGGGATCCAGAGGGAGACGTCATCGACTCGTTCCGGGACGGCCTCCCGTTTTGCCCGCCGCAGCAGGACTGTTGGTGGGGCACGGCATTCGGGGGCAGGGACTTCGGCCCCGAGTGGCGCTCAACCGCTGACGTCGACGTGAGCGTCGTGGATGCCGGTGGCCCCTACAGGGGCACGGGAACAGGTCCCTCGGTCGTCCCCTTCGGAGTCGAGCGCGCAGGCAGCGGAGTGATAAGGGGGCATGTACCTGCCGATGAAGGCGTTGCGTTCGTGCTTGCGTTCTCCGGCCCCGAGCCGCGTTCGGGAATTGCTTTAAACGTTAGCAAGGACATGGGCTTCGGCCTGGATCTGAAGGTCCCCGCTTCACTGCTGCCACCCCTGCGTGGCCGGGAACAGCTACGCGCCTTTATGTACCCGGCCCCGGTACGCGCCGGCTCCTGACGAGTTGCTGAGTGGGTGGTGTCGAGAGTAATTCTTGCTCGGCGCCCACACCGACGCCGACTCAGCCTCCGGCTGCGAAGCGTTCGCGCGCCTCTTTGATCTCCCTGAGAGCGGCTTCGAGCCCGTCGTAGCCCACGGTGGAGGTCTTCTTGTCGGGCTCGAGCATCTTGTAGACGTCGAAGAAGTGTTGGATCTCGGAGAGCAGCGCCTCGGGAAGCTCATCGAGGCTGTCGACCTCCTTGTAGATAGGATCGCCGTTGAGGACGCAGATGATCTTGGCGTCGCGCCCCTTTTCGTCCTCCATGAAGAAGACCCCCAGAGGTCGGGCGCGCACCCAGCACCCCGGGAAACTCGGGTCGTCGACGAGTACGAGTGCGTCGAGCGGGTCCTCGTCTTCGGCCAGCGTGTCGGGCAGGAAACCATAGTCGGCGGGATAGCTCATAGCGGAGAAGAGGCGGCGGTCCAACCGGATGACTTGGCGCTCGTGGTCGAATTCGTACTTGTTCCGGCTCCCCTTGGGAACTTCTACGACGATGTCTACGACCTCGGTCATCGGCTCATCATTACCTACAGAAGCGCCTCGCGCCACCGAATCGTGATCAGGCCGCAAATACGGTTGCCTTACGCCCCGTCTGACAAATTCGTTGGTTGACTCGCCCGCCGACGCCAGAGGCCGAGGTACGCGTGCTTCGGCGTTTGAGTAGCGCCGGTACTAGCTGCCAACGTTCTTTCTTGCTAGTTCGACCACCTGGGCGGCGATGTCTCGCAGCTTTACGTTGGAGTGCTGCGACGTCTTCTTGAGAGTCTCGAAGGCCCGCGATCGTCGATTCGGTGTTGTTCCATCAGGATCCCCATCGCCTGCCCGATCATTTCGCGACTCTCGAGAGCTTCACTCAAGTGTTCGGTCAATTCACGACCTGCAGCGTAGACTTTCGCATTCGCCAGAGCAACGGCAGCCTGCGTGGCATACAGCGACGCAACTCGCACTTCGTTGTCGCCGAACGAATAGGTTGATTTCGAGTAGCAGTTGAGCGCGCCGATCGTCTTGTCTCTCACCCTCAAGGGCAGAGAAGCGGAGCTTGCGAGCCCCGCTGATGCGGCTTGACGAGTAAACTGGGGCCAGCGGTCTTCTTGGCGGATGTCGCGAATGACATTGATGGTTCCGTTCCGCAAGGAATCAAGGCATGGGCCCTCGTCCGCCTCGTACTGAACGGAGTCAAGTTGGAGCGCAAGCTCGTCGGTTGCGGCTTTGGTGAGCACTCGCCCTCCTTCGGCCAGCGACACTCCGACGACGTCACAGCCTTGGATCGAGTAAACGGCTAGACGTCCGACGCGCCGAAGCGTGGTTTCGACCGTCTCCTCGTCAAAGAGCAGTTGAGACGACTCGTTGGAGGTTTCACGCAGCTCCGCGGGATATTGAGCATCCACAAGTGACTTCCTCCCCAGACGACAACAGGAGAGCCGCTTGTCTGGAACCCTCACGCCAGCCCCTCGCTAAAAAGATGCATTTGAGCAAGGACTACGCAAGTCTACCGCGAACGCCCGCCTTGGGTTGGCCCCAGGTAATGGAAGCTATCAATCGAGCATCCAGCGACCTGGTTACCTCACCCGGACTGCGGCTGCGGCCAGGCTCCGACGAGGGGTTGGGAGTAGTCCATCACCTCCAGCAAGCGCCGCCCGTTTAGGTCGAGATCGACTGTGGTGGCCATGCCCATAGCCCGGCAACGTTCGGCAGTGTCAAGGAGGAGATGTAATCCGTCGATAGATATGAATGAAAGGCCGGTGCAATCGATCACGAGAGAGGCAGGGGCCGCCGCAATGGCTTCTTCGAGGGCGTGCCTCAATGAATCCGTGGTTGCAACATCTAGTTCTCCGACGCACATGAGCTTGGCGCCGGCGCCGTCCAGATGCTGGACCGATACTAAGAAGGTGTCGTTCAAACGCCCGCCTTTCGTTGAGACAGGGAATGTTGGCCGGCACCGCGCAAAGGGTTTGGGGACGCTCCTCAAAGGTCCTCTTGCCGGTGTTCCGGGCTGCGTCTCAACCCGTAAGCGATACTAGCAGGGCGTGGTTCGTTTGCGGAGTCGTAACGCTTGCCGGCCCCCGGACGGGGTAAATCGCTCCAAAAAGGAAAGTGGTCTCTGGCATGAACAGAACGGTGCAAAGCGATACAAGCAATCAGGTAAGCGACACCGAGATGGAGTTGAGGCTGCCGAGCAGTGCCCGGGCGGCCGGCATGGCCCGTCATGCGATCTACCCGCTGAGGCGGGCGGCCCCCGATGTCGTGGAGGATGTCCTGCTCCTGGTAACCGAGCTCGTGACCAACAGCTACCGTCATGCCGGCGTACCTCAAGATGGATGGATCGGCCTCCACATCACAACCCGCAGGGAGTGCGTGCGGGTAGAGGTGCGGGATCAGGGTCCAGGGTTCCGGGTTTCGGGGCGGATGGTTGGGGCAGACGTGAGCGGAGGATGGGGCCTCCATCTAATCGACCATCTGACCAACCGCTGGGGGGTGGCACACGACGGCCACACGTGCGTTTGGTTTGAAATCGACCGCAAGTAGCGTGACCTTCGGTCACCCGTCCCCCCTGGAGGTCTGTGAGCGACGAACAACGCAGCCATCGGCGATGAAGGGGCGCTCGAATGCGTCGGTGATTTGCGCGACGAGGCATTAGCCGGGTTTCCGGTCCCGTTCCCGCTTCAGCTCGAAGAACTCGTCCCGTTCAATGAGCCAGCGAACCCGATTCCAGAGGTGGACGGCATCCCGGCCCTCGGGGGCATGTGCCACGACGGGGCCGAAAATCCCCTTGCCCGACTCGAGCATGATGGTCGGCACCCCGAAGCAGCCGACTTGCTCGACAGCCGAGAGATGTTCGGCGCGAACGTCATCCATCGTGGAGGCATCATTCAAGGCCTGGTCCACGATGGAGGGTCCAAAGCCCGCCTCCTCGAGCGCTGCCTTTGCCACCTCCGGAGATAATCGATCATCGCGCTCGAAGGTCTCGAAGGTGAGGGATCCCATCGCGGCGTAGGCGCGCCCGACCCCGTCATTACCGGCGACCCGGCGCGCGAGCACCAGAGACCGCAGGGCGACGGTGCTCTTGGCATGCTCGTCCGCCAGGGGGTCGGCGCCGGAATCGTTGATCAGCGCCAGGCTGAACAGTCGCCAGTCGATCTCGATTGCCGTTTGGTTTGCGACCTCGCGAATCCACTTCGAAGCCTGCCACGCCCATGGGCACCCGGGATCAAAGTGAAAGCTCACGCGTTCCGTCATATCTTTTCCTCCAACCGGCGGTTGTAATTGAAGGGATCCCTTAAGCGATGCCCCTGAAGGTCGAGGTTGAGGCAGATCCCGGGGTCCTCGCGTCCAGAGCCGCTGAGATCGTTGTCGCTCAGGCGCGGTCCAGCATCGCCCACCGCGGCGCCTTCACGGTCGCCCTCAGCGGTGGGAGCACGCCGGCGGTAATGCTCGACCACCTGGCGCTTCGGGATCTCCTGTGGAGCCGCATCCATGTTTTTCAAGTTGACGAGCGTATCGTTCCCGACGACGACCCGGATCGCAACGCCGGTGGTCTGCTCGAGCATCTCGTCGACCGAATCGAGATCCCGCCCGCCAACGTGCATCTGATGCCGGTGACCGCTCCGAATCTCGCCAACGCTTCGCATCACTATGCGGCCGAGCTGGCCGCCCTGTCCGGTTCGGATGGTCGCCTCGATCTCGTGCATCTGGGGCTGGGTGACGACGGCCATACCGCATCTTGGCCCCCGGGCGACCCGGTGGCCGATGCCGGTGATATGGACGTTGCCGTGGTGGGCCCGTACAGGGGGCACCTGCGAATGACGCTGACCCCCCGTGTGGTGAACCGGGCGCGCCGGATCCTGTGGCTGGTTAGCGGCGAGGAGAAAGCAGGTGCCGTGGAGGGTCTGATCGCAGGCGATTTCCGTCTCCCTGCTTCGCGTGTGGCGACCGGGAACGCGACTCTGCTGCTCGATGAGGTCGCGGCCTCTAAGCTTGGGCCGCTTGTACGACATCGGAAGGGATAGCCCGGCATGGACGGCTTAGGCATCGACATCGGCGGTTCGGGGATCAAGGGTGCGCCGGTCGATCTGAGCCGCGGCGAGCTGACGGCCGAGCGCCACCGCGTTCCCACACCCGACCGGGCAAGGCCGCATGCAGTGGCCAAGGTCGTCGGCGAGGTCGTGGCTCACTTCGATTGGGACGGGCCGATCGGCTGCACCTTTCCGGCGGTCGTCAAAGACGGTTTCACCTGCACCGCCGCAAACGTCGACAAATCCTGGATCGGGACCGATGCCCGCAGCCTGCTGGTGAAGGCGACCGATCTGCCGGTCACGGTCGTGAACGACGCCGATGCAGCGGGGATCGCCGAGATGGGGTACGGAGCGGGGCGCGACCGTGCCGGAGTCGTGGTGATGATCACCCTGGGGACCGGGCTGGGCAGCGCTGTTTTTCTGGATGGCAAGCTCGTGCCCAATTCCGAGCTCGGCCACATCGAGATCGACGGCCACGACGCCGAGTCGAAGGCCTCCGACCGGGCTCGCCAGGAAGAAGATCTTTCGTGGGGAAAGTGGGCCAAGAGGCTGAGCATCTACCTTCAGCGGCTCGACGGTCTGTTGTGGCCGGATCTGATCATCCTCGGCGGCGGGGTGAGCAAGAAGAGCTCGAAGTTCCTTCCGTTGCTGGATGTCCGCTGCGAGGTTGTCCCGGCGCACCTGCTCAACAATGCCGGCATCGTAGGGGCCGCACTCGCCGCACGGGACGGCGCGCCTCTGCGTCCCTAGGTACCGGCGCAGTTGGGGGAGACTGGACCTGATTGGTGGATGCGGGCAAGAAGGGGGCGAAGTGAAACAAGGGGGTTCCGCAGCGGAGCGGCTCCTTCCCCTAATGAGGTTCTTTTTCGGGGCGGAGATGCCGATCGAGGTGAAAGCATGGGACGGAAGCCGCCTCGGCCCGAAACAGGGTGCCGCCAGACTGGTAATTCGCTCGCCCGAGGCGCTTCGCCGCCTGCTGTATGCGCCCAACGAACTGGGTTTGGGCCGGGCCTATGTCGCCGGCGAGCTTGATATCGAGGGCGACATCTACGCGGCGCTGAAGATACGCGACTCCATGGAAAAAGAGAGGAGCGACGACCTCAGCCTGGGAGTGAAGGGTTGGCTGCAGGCGTTGAGGTCGGCGGCCGATCTGCACCTGCTCGGCCCCCCACCGGCGCCTCCTAAGGAGGAGGCTCATCTGGGCGGACTCCAGCACTCGCTGCGCCGGGACGCCCGGGCGGTTCAACATCATTACGACATCTCGAACGACTTCTACCGCCTCGTTCTAGGACCGACCATGACCTACTCGTGTGCTTACTTCGCCCATGAGGGGATGGGGTTGGACGACGCGCAGACTGCCAAGTACGACTTGATCTGCCGTAAGCTCGGCCTCCGGCCCGGTGTGCGATTGCTCGACATCGGCTGCGGGTGGGGAGGAATGGTCCTTCATGCGGCGCGCCACTACGGGGTCGAGGCCGTCGGAATAACACTGTCGCCACGGCAACACGACCTTGCAACAAGTAGGGTGGCTGCGGCGGGCATGAGCGGCCGCATACAGATCAGGCTCCAGGACTACCGGCAGCTGGGTAACGAGAGTTACGAGGCCATCTCGAGCATAGGCATGTTCGAGCACGTTGGCCGGGCGCGCCTGGCCGAGTACTTTGATTCGATTGTTCGGCGACTCGAGCCGGGGGGGCGGTTCCTGAATCACGGAATCACCAGGCGCGCCGGCAAGTCCACCCCGCGCAAGAAGACGTTTGCCACGAGCTTCGTGTTTCCAGACGGAGAGCTCCACGAGGTCGGAACCGTCGTGAGCACGATGCAGAAACAACAACAGTTGGAAGTCCGAGATGTCGAGTCGTTGCGCGAGCACTACGCGAAGACGTTGCGGGTCTGGGTAGACAATCTCGAAAGCAATTGGTCACAGGCCGTCGAGTTGAGCGGTCCTGGGCGAGCGCGCGTCTGGCGGCTCTACATGGCGGCATCTGCGCTCAACTTCGAAGCAGGGCGGACCTACATCCACCAGGTTCTTGCAGTCCGCCCGGACAGCCGTGGCGACAGCGGTATGCCGCTCACAAGAGGGGATTGGCTCAAAGCCCATGCCCCGGCGGACGGCGTGCTTCCGGGGACCAGGCTGTTGGTCTAACGGCCGGTGTGGGCGGAATCAAGCAGACTTCAAGAGTCTCCCGCCGTCGGGAGGCTTGGTTTCCCGCCTACATGGTGAAGGTCTTCGGCGGGTTCTCCATCGACAGAATGGGTCTGTCGGCTTTGAAGGGGGAGATGTCGTACTCGGTGCTCCCATCGATTGCGAGCTCGCTCATTATCTTGCCGAACAGCGAGGCGAACTTGAAGCCGTGGGCAGCGCCGAGCGTGAGGAACACATTCGGGTGATCGGGCAGCGCATCGAGGATGAAGTCGCGATCTGGCGGCATCGTGTAGAGGCATGTCTTGGTTGACGCGAGCGGTCCCAGTGCGGAGGGCAGGAAATTGAGGCAGAAGTCCTCGACGCGTTGCAGGGTGCCGGGGTTGGGTTCGAAGGTACGGGTGAGCGCCGTGACTTCGTCACCACCGACATCCTGCGCCACCTTCACGCCCCGCTCGCCGAAGACCGGCATCCCATAGTAGTCGCAAGCGTCGTGCCAAATCCATACGGGGAAACGCTCGGGGGAAAAGTCGTCCAGGTAGGGGGTCGCGTAGTAACCCACCTGTTCCTGCGTGATGGTAAGCGGAATCTCCATCCCGACGTGTGCGAGCAACTCGTTGGTCCAGGAGTCGGCGGCGATGATGAGCTTATCGAATCGATAGATGTCCTCTCCTGTGACAACCTCGATGGCATCGCCGATTGGACGAATGGCTTCTACCGCAGTGTTCTCGAGCAGTGTTGCACCGTGTGCTCGCGCCGAGCGGGCGTGGGCCGCATTGCAGCGGACCGCAGGGGCGATCCCGCCGGCCTCTTGATAGAGCGCGACGATGTCGTCGGTTAGTTGCCACTGAGGCCACCGCTTCATCGTCTCGGCGGAGTCGAGCACTTCGAAGGGGACGCCGCACGAAGTCAACGGCTCGGAGTAGTCCTCGAGTGGGATAGGGCCGCCGGCAGGAAAGAAGTCGAGTCCTCCCGTCGTCATGATGAGCTCTTCCTCGGCCTCCTGTTCGAGGACCGCCCAGGCGTCATAGCTGCCCTTGGCCAACTCCACGTACTGAGGATTGTGGTAGGCGAGACGAACGATGCGCGAGTGGTCCTCGGACGCGCCTCGGTCGTGGCCCAGTTCGAACTGCTCCAACCCGACGACATCGCCGCCTGCGCGCCGCGCCAACCAGTAGGCGATTCCGCTGCCGATGCCCCCGAGGCCTATCACTCCATAGCGGTACTCGCGTCTGCTCACGAGCCGTCCGTGTGGCCGTGGGCCTCGTAGGCCGACATGGGTTTGTTGGTCTGCTTACGCCACTCCGCCTCGTCGTCGGGCAGCTTCCCAAGAGCTCTCGCCATAGCGCGTACATGGGCCGCCACCGACCCACAGCAGGAGCCGATGTAGTCGATGCCCATCGCGCGCGCCTCGAGCGCGTACCGGCCCATCTCGTGGCGTGTCATTTGCAGTGGATCGAGGCGGAAGGGAAACTCCGGACGACCGGTAAAGAACGGTGTATCCGGCAGGGTTTCATACGCCACCGGCTGGCATGCCAGGGGGGTGGAGACCGCCGTGCGCATCTCTTGCATGTAGGGCAGCGTGTTTGCCGGATTGCGCAGACAGTTGATGCCGACCACATCCGCGCCGGCATCGGCGAGGCGCCGGGCGCAATCTGCCGGTGAGTTTCCCTTGTGGTCGTGCGGCTCCTGTTCGAACGCCACCGTGGTTATCACGGGAAGACCGGTGGCCTTGGAGCTGTGCGTTGCGATGATGGCCTCATCGAGCCAGGTGAAGGTCTCTGCGATGATCAGATCAACCCCGGTTTCGACCGCCACTTCCAACTGACGATCGAATTGCTTTCGGATGCGGTCCTCCGAAGCCCGGTCTCCCGGGTCGTAGACCCAGGTCATGCTCAAGGTCATGGCTACGAGGGCATCACCTTCCCGGGCAACGTCTTTCGCAATGCGCACCGCCTCACGGTTGATGTCGTCGACCTTGCCCCCTAGCCCCACGGTCGCGAGTTTGTCTTCGCTCGCATAGAAAGTCAGCGCTTGCAGCACCTCTGCGCCGGCGAGCAGGAACTCCCGGTGCAGCTCTTCGAGTGCGCTGGGGCGGGTGATGCTGACTTCCGGCGTGAATGGGCCGGCGCGTACGTAGCCGCGCTTTTCCAACTCGAGCAGGTAGCCGCCGTCCCCCAGCACAACGCCGTCCGCCAGTCGTTCGAGAATTCCCTGGGGCATCGTTACTCCCGTCTTCGAGTTATTTCGTCCGCGATTCTGCACCAAGGGAGGAGGCAGAGGCGCACGTCCGGTATGAGAGGAGCGACAGGCAGACGAGCCCACGACACCGATCGACTGGGGACCTTCGACGCGAGGCGCGCGACCGCTCCTGGAGGCGCACGCTCGAATTTCCTGCGGATCAACCTAGCCTGACTGTGGTAGGTATCTCCTTTCGGCGCGTGACCCATTTGGGCTGAGCCCCGGGCATTTGCGAAGCTCATCCCCAAGGCAGGAGGCGCCCCGGCCGCCGGCACCGGATCAGGCCGCCGGGGTCACCGTCGCCGAACGCTCCTCGGTCCCGCGCAGGAACTTGATGGCCAACGCAGCGCCCGCACCCGAGCCCTGAAGGGCGTCCTGGAGCTCGTCCACGTCCACCGTGGACCGCCCCCCGGCTTCGACAATGAGGTCGCCCTCCCGGAGGCCCGCCTGCGCCGCCGGGCCGTCATCCTCCACTCCGCGGATGAGGAGGCCATCGGCCTCCGGCAGTCCCACGGCGCGCCGTAGGTTCTTCGCCACGTCAGGGGGCGCCAGGGCAACGCCGAGACGGGGGCGCGCCGGCGAGTCGCCCTTGCTCAGCGCGTCCACCTGCCGGCGCAGGTTGGAGCCGGCCGGGATCGCCAGGTAGAAGCCCTCTCCGAGCCGGTTGGTGTTGATGCCGAGAAAGTTGCCGTCGGCATCCACGGTCGGCCCTCCGGACGAGCCCGGCAGGAGGGGGGCGGTGTGCTCGAGGCTCCCGGTTATCCGGTGTCCGCGCGGCCCTCGAAAGCTCCGCTCGGTTCCGGACACGAGGCCAAAGGTGACGCGCAGCCCCCGCCCGCCGGGGTTGGCCAGCGCAAGGACCGGGGCGCCGATCCCGAGGCCATTGGGGCTTTCCGGCCAGGCGATAGAGGGCGCGTCGCCGGTGTCGACCGAGAGCACGGCGAGGTCGCCTTCGGCGTCGACGCCGTCGGCCAGGGCGGTTGCGGTGCGGCCGTCGTTGAACGTCACCGTCACCTCGTCGCGCCTGATGTTGTGGGCGTTGGTGAGCACCTTGCCCGGGGCGACGATCACTCCCGAACCTATTGCGGAGCGGTGCCCCACCCCGACGACCATGGGTCCGACGCTCTCGGCCACCCGTCCGACCGTCCTCTGCAGATCCTGCAATGCGACCATCATGCGGCCTCCCTCTGGGGATGGTTACTTGCGGATAGCAATCTACTACACAGGGAATGCGTTCCTAAATTTGCCTCGGGCGCCTTTGATCCGGTGTAGAAAATTCCTTTTTCTTCCGACACTAAATTATGGTCCCGCAAGGAAAGGCCCTCGCGATGCGCGCGTGGCGCGCCCTTCCCAAGGGAGGTTTGCTTCCCGAGGAGGTGTGGCGGCGCCGGCACCGCGGCATCGTCGGGCTGCTGTGGATTAACGTCGTCGGCGTCGTCCTTCTGGCTGTCGCAAATGGATACGGGCTGGTTCACAGCGTCTTGGAGTCAGCAATCATCACGCTGCTGGCTCTGGTGGCCGGCCGCCTAAACCTTCCCCGAGTGATCCTCTCCTCATGCGCAACCCTGGGTCTCGTCGCTTCGTCGGCAATACTCGTTCACGTTTCCGGCGGGCTGATCGAGATGCATTTTCATTTCTTCGTCATGGTGGGCGTCATTGCGCTCTACCAAGATTGGGCTCCCTTCCTGCTCGCAATCGCGTTTGTGGTGGGTCACCATGGCACCGTTGGCATTCTGAGCCCTGAGTCTGTGTATAACCATCCCGCTGCGTGGAACAACCCTTGGAGGTGGGCGATGATCCACGGGGGATTCGTGCTCGCTGCAAGCATCGCCACCCTAACGGCCTGGCGGCTGAGCGAAGAGGGTTTTCGCGACTACCTAACCGATCTACCCAACCGAGCCTTGTTCTATGACCGGGTCGATCATGCGCTCTTGCGCGCGCGACGTTACAGCGGAGTCGTGGGGGTGCTCTATTTAGACCTGGACGAGTTCAAGACCATCAACGATAGCCTGGGCCACGCAGCGGGAGATCAGTTGCTCATGGCCGTTGCCGCCCGACTGAGAACGTCTGTGCGAGCTCCCGACACCGCCGCCCGGTTCGGCGGCGACGAGTTCGCCGTTCTGGTGGAGTGCACAGACATGGCGGGGCCCGCCCTTGTCGCAGAGCGAATTCTGGGTCTGTTCCGAGAGCCCTTCCTTCTCGAGAGCCGAGAGGTCTTCGTCGATGCCAGTATAGGAATCGCCGCCAGCATGGCCGGAGCTGAAGGTCCAGGCCAGCTGCTACGGGACGCAGATTTAGCTATGTACGTTGCAAAGCAAAAGGGTAAGGGGCGGTTCGAAACGTTTCAGCCGAGCATGCACGCCGCTGCGGTGGAGCGTCTGGAGATTCGGGCTTGCTTGCAACGAGCCGTGGAGCGGCAGGAGCTCGTTCTTCACTACCAGCCGATCGTCGACCTCGTAACCGGCAGGATTGTGGGCGTGGAGGCGCTGGTTCGCTGGAATCATCCCAAGCGCGGGCTGGTTTTCCCGGCGGCCTTCATACCCGTGGCCGAGGAGACCGGACTGATCATAAATGTCGGCCGGTGGGTCCTCGAAGAGGCCTGCCGGCAGGTACGCATTTGGCATCTTGCCAACGACGGGTGCGATCCACCGCTGAACGTGACCGTCAATCTTTCCGGCAGACAACTTCAGGAGGTAGGGTTACCCGACCAGGTCAGGGCCGCGATGGAGCGGGTCGATCTGCATCCTGCCAGCCTGACCCTCGAAATCACAGAGCGGGTCATCCTGGAGGAGAGGGATGTGGTCATTAACAACCTGAGAGGGCTAAAGGCGCTCGGGGTTGGGCTTGCCATAGATGACTTTGGTACCGGATACTCTTCGCTTAGCTATCTGCAGCGGTTTCCCACTGACATCGTCAAGATCGATAAGTTGTTCATCGACCGCATCACCGACGGTCGGGAAGCATCGGCAGTGGCGCGCGCGATTGTAGACTTGGGTCACAGTTGGAATTCGAGAATCGTGGCCGAGGGAATCGAAACGGCCGAGCAGTTGCGTGTGCTTAAGCAAATGGGTTGCAACTTTGGTCAGGGTTTTTACCTCGGCAGGCCGGTTGCGGCCGAAGAGATACTTCCGCTCCTGCAACGGGTTTTCCGAGAGCAAGATGGTGATGCGGGAACGCCAGAGAGTTACGGGGTCGCCGCAGCGCCTTCCTCTCCCTGAGCCCGGGGGGTCCTGCGGACGACCGTGGCGGTTCGAGTCCGTGTCCGTCTGCCCCTGACCCCGCCCTGACTACCCGGGCGCGAGAAGTGTGGGCGGCGGAGCCGTTCATTGAGGCGGTCGCCTCCCGAGCCCGCTTGGGACACCCTCCGACCGATGTAGAAAACGTTCTCCTTTCGGGGAACTTACCCACCCCTCAACGCAGACCGGGACTTAAAATCGGCGTCGTGCCCCCACAGACGGAGTCTCCGCTGGCGACCGCCCTGGAGCGCGTCGGCGACCGCTGGTCGCTATTGATCGTGGATGCCCTCCTGACCGGGCCTAAACGCTTCAACGAGCTGGCCGAGGCGGTCCCAGGCATTGCCCCGAACATCCTCTCGGCGCGCCTTAAGCACCTCGAACGGGAGACGATCGTGCTCGCCCGCCCCTATCTGAAACGGCCGCCCCGGTTCAGCTACGAGCTATCCGGCGCCGGCCTCCAGCTGGGGAGCGCCGTGCGCCTGTTGGCCCACTGGGGCGCCAGCCGCTCAGACACCGCCGACCCGCCGCGCCACGACGCCTGCGGCACCCCCATGGAGACGCGCTGGTACTGCCCCACCTGCGCCCGGGTCGTGGGTGACTCCGACGAGCCCGACCTCCGTTTCGTCTAGCGCGGAGCATCCGATTAGGTGGCGGGTTGAATTGGGGGGTTCACACCTCACCCGCTCGACGAGTTTCGCGGCCACAGCGAGCGATTTTGCCGGTGGCGGCCGGGTGCACGAGGTCGAGCAACCCCACCTCCACACTATTCTCGACGAGCGCGCAGCATTGCTCCGACCAAACTAAGGGGACAGATCACATGGAATACCGGTATCTGGGGCGCTCCGGGCTGATGGTCAGCCCGCTCTGTCTGGGAACGATGAACTTCGGGTGGGACGAGCCCGGGAC
>JALZIQ010000012.1 GCA_030860205.1 Actinomycetota bacterium
ATCTTCCTGAGTAACGGCTGAGGCGGCGCGATGTCGCCTGAGCAGCTGTCCGAGAGTGAGGTCTTCGCTCGTCATTCGTGCCCTTTGAGTGGGGCGATCGTACTTCGTCCCCCCAACTCGGTGACCAAGTCGGTGGGTGGAGCCGGTGGATCCTTCGTGGACTTCGCCTTTCTCTCGCGACACAGTGAGGGCGTCCAAACACACGCTAGAAAGGAGACGCAAGTGACTGCAGAGGTTAACAAGGATGTCGCTCGTCGCTACTACGAAGCTGTCCTCAACCGCGGCGACCTCGATGCCCTGGACGAGCTGGCCGCGCCCGATTACGTCGAGCACGATCCCCTTCCCGGCCAGGGAACGGGCCGCGACGGGCTCAAGGACCGGGTAAGGATGCTTCGAAGCGCCTTCGGGCAGCAATTCACCCTCGAGGATGTCATCGCAGAGGGGGACAAAGTGGCGGTTCGCTGGACGGGCTCAGGTAAGCACGAGGGGGAGTTCATGGGCATTCCCCCGACGGGCAAATCCTTCACGATCGCGGGGATCGATATACATCGGATCCAAGACGGTGCGATGGCAGAGCACTGGCACGTGGTGGACCAGTTGAGCTTGCTGCAGCAGCTCGGGCTCATCCCCCGACCTGAGGGAGCCGGCACGTAGATGGTCGCCGTCTCGAGTTCGGCGGTGGCGACCCTGGTCGAGAGGCTCGAGCCCGACTTGATTGCCCTGAGACGCGATTTGCACAGGCATCCCGAGCTCGGCTTCGCCGAGGAACGAACGGCCTCGATCGTGGCGGAAGCGATGCAGCGGGTTGGCCTTCAGGTCCACACTGGAGTCGGCGGGACCGGCGTGGTCGCCGACCTTAAGGGCGAGGGGTCGGGCCCGATCCTATTGATCCGCGCCGAATTGGATGCGCTTGCTATCACCGAGACAGCGGGACGCGCCTTCGCCTCCACAACGCCGGGCGTGATGCATGCCTGTGGGCACGACGCCCACATGAGCGCGCTCGTCGGCACTGCAATGATCCTCTCCGAGATGTGCGCCAAGCTTTCGGGCACCGTGCGGTTCTGCTTCCAGCCCGCCGAGGAGATTCTCGCGGGAGCCGAGCAGATGATCTCCGACGGAGCCACCGAGGGCGTCGACTTCGTGCTGGGCACCCACGTTCTGTCGACGGTCCCGTTCGGCACCGTCGTGAGCGTGCCCGGTCCCTTCCTGTCGGGTGCGGATTTCTTCAAGCTCAGCGTGATCGGGAGTGCAGGCCACGGTGGAATGCCGCATCTCTCGGTCGATGCCATCTTCGCTGCCGCCCAAGTGGTGACGGCTCTCCAATCGATCGTTGCCCGAGAGACCGAGCCGAGCACGACGCTTGTCGTGAGCATCAATGCCATCGAAGGCGAGGGTGCCGCTAACGTGGTGGCCGAGGAGGTTGTCCTGCGTGGGAACGTGCGGTGGTTCTCGGAGACGGAGCGAGAGCGAGTCTTGCACCGGATCCCCGAAGTCGCTCGAGCGATATGTAAGGGGCTCCGTGCCAGCGTAAGTTTCACCGTCGACGCAAGCGCGCCCGTTGCGGTCAACAGTAGTAAGCAGTTGGATCTCGTCGAGGAGGCGGTCGTAGAGACGGATCGCTCGGTGATCGTCAACCCGGGGCCGCTGACCTTCAGCGACGACTTCGCTCGGCTTCTCGAGATCGCACCAGGCGCCTTTATTGGGATCGGAGCAGGGGGGCCTGACGCCGCGCCGCACCACCATCCCAGGTTCGACATCGATGAGCGAGCCATCGCACTGATGACCGAGGTCCTGGTCCGCACGGCTCTGAGGACGCTTTCATAAGGGCGGAGCGACCCCCACGGATGTCGAGCACACGGATTCAACGGTGTGGTCACTGAAAAACGAGCGTGCTCGTGAGCAGGGCTTTCGCACGTCAGTGGGGCCGGCTGTGTCAGATCGCTGCCGCCCGAACGCCCTACCTGCGGTTTCGCGCGTTTCTGCTGCTCAGACGGCCTTAGTGGCTGTCATGCATTGTCAAGGAGTGTCACTGATTCGCACGTCGCATGGTGACCAAATGGTGACCAGATCCAAGAGGTAGTTTCAACTCTTTCACAAGGAGAGACGTGGAGGCCGAGGAACACGTTCTCCTCGCAGGCCATTACCAACCGGCGAAAGTCGTCGTAGACACAGAGGCGACTTCGTGGAGAACTGGTTCGACCGCCGACATCTCGAATACTCTGCTCGGCTCCGACGGAGGACGTCAAAGATGCTCTGTCACAGCTTTACTGAGGATCTCAGGCGTCATGGAATCGTGTTGTTCTCCAGGAGGCATAACAGTCGCTCTCCAAGCCCTGACCTGCGAGTCGGCATCGTCTCGGCGGTGAAATGCGATCTTTGCGGGAGAGGAGGGGTTGCCGGCGGCCGCCGGAGCGTAGGGCACGGATCCAGTGATCCACCTGCTTACGCATCTAAGGTAGCCCATATGCATGAGAGGGCCCGGTTGATGGCCGAACCGACACATCCCGCGATGCTGCCACCCGCCGATCCCGGCGGGGGCCGCGACGAACTCATCGATCTGTTGCGCTCGCTTGCCACCACCACAGTGGTCCTGTGGC
>JALZIQ010000022.1 GCA_030860205.1 Actinomycetota bacterium
GGCCTGAATGGGACCCGAGTGATCCTGCTCGTGGCAGGTCGACAGATCCGCGTCCTCGATAAGGAAGGTGGACTGTTGCGGGAGCTCGTCCTCGATCCGAGCAGGGATTACCAGCCTCGGGGATCCGGCTAATGGGTCTAGGTGTCCACTATGCTCCGCGACACCCGTCCACGATGCCTCGCGACATCACATGGTGCGAGAGGGGGGACTCGAACCCCCACGTCCGAAGACACCGGCTCCTAAGGCCGGCGCGTCTGCCAATTCCGCCACTCTCGCTCTGAGCCGGCGCTGACTCAGGCCCTAAACCCTACTGGGGCTATCACCTATTTATGCGCTCGACCGTAAGGCTCCAGTCATCGAGGAGAAACTCGAGGTCGGAGTCAGAAACCGCTCCCTGGACCCTGACCGTATAGTTTCCCGGCCCCAGCGGCCCCCTCGATCGGTCCATCGAACGGCCCTCTCCCGAGAATTTCGTCTCCGTTCCGCTGTCGTTGCTGTCGAAGATGTACTCGGTTCCCGATGCGGGCGCAGCCTCGTCCCCGTTGACGGTGATGCGAGCGTGACACTGGCCGGGGGTGGCGATCTCCGAAAAGCAGATGGATTCCGCCGTGAAGCGCATGAGCAGCACGGCTTCTCCCCGTGGGATCTTGATGTTGATCCTGGCGCCGGGAACGTTCTCGAAGTTCGAGGAGCTCGTCGAGCTCTGTTCGTCGCTCCGCCGGATCTTGACTCGGGTTACCTTGCGTCCGCTCTTGGTGTTTACCTCTGCAAACGCCAGAGCGACGGAGATACTCACGAGTCCCAGGGCCAGTGCGGCCGATGTCAGCTTCAACCACCTACTCGACATAGGAACCTCCCAATCCCTCGCTCCTTGCAAGCTGCTTGAACTGCTTGCCCAAGCCACAAGGCGACACCATAGGACCCTCGCGGGAAATACGGGGGCAGAGGCCCACTCTTTTCATCTCGATGTCACCATTTAGATGACCGGGGTGGCTAGAGTGGTTCAAGGAATCAATGGGTCGGCCACCGGCCCGCCGAGAGGAACGCATGACCGCTCCAAATTTGGGCATTCGCCCACCCCAAGCCGGTTTCCGGCGAATTCGAACGCGCCCGACCGTCGTGGCGCTCATGGCGCTTCTGATTCTGGCCGCAATGGGCCCGGCTCGGGCGGACGTTCTCGTGAACAAGCCTAGGGGGCGTATCTGTGTTGGTGCGGCGATCAAGACAGGGGTCTGGTACCAGGCCTACAGCGGGGGACCGCGATGGTTCAAAGTACGTATCCTGAATCCGAGGGATCGGGTTGTGTTCTCGACCCGGGGCAAGGCCACGACGCGATGGCGCTATTGGAAGTTCCGTCCCCAACGTCCTGGTGTCTTCCGTACCGTGTACCGGGTCCCCGGGTGGAGGGCTCGGTTCGACACCCGTGTCCGCTCATGTGATGGGTCTGCGACCGGCGCGGTGACCTACCAAAGCCTTATTCCGCACGCCATCGCCTGTAGGGGGAAAGTGCAGTCCCTGGGGCGGTTCGAACCTCTGTCCGTTTAGTTCCCAGCGCTTTCTGGGGATGCTTTGTTCGGGAGGCCAATTCCTCGGAGGCGGGACGCATTCGAAAACCCACCTTGTTGATCTTGACTGGTTGGCCGCCGGCACAAGAAGCGGGGCCCGCAACCATCACGGACCCCGCTACCCACGTATTGTTCGACCTGGAGATTGGTCAGCCTTAGTGCCCTAGCGCGGGTCGTAACCGCCCTTCACGAACTGCCAGTCGGTCCAAGGAATGGACTTGAGCGAATCGCCCGTGACCCCAAGCGCTTTCCAATCTGCACCGGCGAATTGCACCCGGTGAAGCGATGAAACACCCGAGTTGTCGCCGATGATTGCGCCGTAGTCCTGGAAGGCGGTCGCGATAACCAGCTCGGCGGGGTTGAGGCCTCTCCTGGTCAAGTCGACCGAGGGCTTGATCCGGATGACGATGCCCTCGGGTACGATGCCGTTTTTGCGCTTCTCGTGCCCGTTCATGGGCCAGTAGTGCGCCTGCCCGGTCTCGTGCCAGAATGCCTCGAGCCTGTGAGTGATCTTGCCTGCTCGTACCTCATCGACTCGGATGACCCGGGATCCCGCGGCCACTCCGTAGTGCCCGAAGTTGCCCTTGGTGCCATCCCTCTCGCCTTCGACGATGCCGCCGGAGTTGAGCCATTGGCGATCCATCGCATCGGCCGCCCATCTACCATTCGTCTTGCGCGCATGCCACATGCCGACTATCTGGTTGGTCGAGCGGTCGATGACCTGCATGGCGTGATCGGCCGAGGTGCCGGGGAATGCGTTCGCAGGGACGCGAATCTTTACTGTGCGGCCCTGTGCGTTGATCGTGTAGAGCCTGTCCGATGGTTGTGCAAAGAATAGTGGAAGCGCGCCAACGTTCGGCGACTGCTGGTCTGGAGTGCCGCGCATCTGCATGTAATTGAACTTCACATCGTTGGCGCCGGTGCGCCACGCGCTCATCGCTTCGTTGATGTAACGAGTGGAGTTGGCGTCGACGGGTGCGTTGGCGGGCAGCGGCGTGTTCCAGTACGAAGTGGCCGTATACGCGACGTAGGGTGCCGGCGGTACGACGGCTTGGGCTGGTAGTGCTCCTGCAAGGAGACCGGACACAACTAGTCCCCCCAGAATCAACCGTTTCTTGCTCGCGCGCTTCTGATGTCTCATCAGGATTCCTCCGTTCGGTGGCCGGGCGGCCTCCCTAGGGAGGTCCCTGGCTTTGCGTCCCCGCCTCACGACGGGTTTGCCGTTTCGCTGGGAGGTCTTTAACCTCTGTCTTCGTCTTTATCGGGGCCTGCTGGAAATTACTTGAAAGCAAGACCCAGCGGGCGGACCACGATTCGACAGATGAGCAAGGGAAGGTCCGGCAGTCGGTGGGTGCGTTCGGTGGCTCCCTTCGGAAGGTTTCGACATCGAGCGGGCAGGGGCAAACACAGTGGGGCGCAATCAACGAACGGGAGGGGAAGGCAAGATGTCGGAGGCTGGCGCGGTTTGACCCGACTTAGATCAGCACGCGCTGTAGAGGGGCAGCTTCCTTGCGGAGTTAAGACGTGATCGACGGAGAGCTGCTGACCGACCGGCTCCCGGGCTTGGGCTGGGTCGTCGCACTGGCCGGTCTGCTGCTTATCGCAGTGTTCTCCACCTTGTGGCTTCCACGGGTCCCGGATGAGGCAGGCGTTCTCCATAGCAGGGGGGCGGACCGTGTCGTCTCTACGGCTCGGGTGGAGTCAGAAAACGACTCTCCCCCCACGGTGTCAATGGGGAGGCGACAGAGCGCTTCAAGAGGCGCGTCCGCGGCAGAGAGCATCTATGTGGAAGAGCCGGCCGGAGACGACGCCGCAACGCCCCTAGATGTAGCGTCTGAGGCTTTGGATGGAGGGGTCACTGAAGAGAGCAAGACATCTGCTTCTTCGGTGGAGCCGGACGGGGGCAGGGCCGATTCCCAGAGCCAGGCGGACCGAATCGAATCTGGCGTGTCAGAACATCCGGTGGCCCAGAACGGCGGATCTGAGCAAACGTCACAGAACGGCACCTTGGCCTGGGAGTGAGCTCCACTGAGAGCTCGCTGCTGGTCCCCGGAAGCGTCTCGACCAGGTTGGGGGACGGTTTGTCCATCCGGGGTTGTCAACAGGAGCACGCCAGAAGGGCCAGACCGCAAGGCCTGGCCCTTCTCGATCCTCCTTGTCCGGGTTTAGAGCGGGCATCCCCGGTTGTTTAGACGATCGAACTCCGCTGCCAGCCTGAGGATTCGCGGGCGGCTGTCGCTGAGCAGCGCTCGATTCGTCGAATTTACGACCCGGGTAGCCCCGTAGCCGAAATCGATGTCCGAAGACGCGTTGAGGAGCGAAGCCACGGAAGCACGGAGAAGGATTCGCTCAGCGCCGACTAGTCCAGATCCGCCGTCGAAACTTAGCGCCTCGATCAGAGTCGCATCGCTCAAGGAGCCGTGCTCGCCGTCGAACACGCTGGCGACCGTCTGGCTGGGGGAGTAGCCGACCCAGGCCTCTGGGTGGTTCTTCCAGTAGCCCGGGGTGCAGCCCTCGGTGCCTTTGTCCCACGCCAACGCGGGGCTCGTCACGGCCGTCAGTGAGGCGAGAGTCAAGCTGAGCGCCAAGACGCTCAGAAACCTTTTCTTCATTTGTACCCCCTTCAGTGCGACCGTCGGTCGGTCGCTCGGTGGGTAGTCTACCTGATTCTTCCAGTATTATGGTTACAGAGAGTTGCGCTCGTGTGCACTTAGTTGCTGGATGGAGCGTTATCGCTCACCCTCCGATTACTTGTTCACGCTCCGCTACCAAGCTGTGCCAGAGTAGGTGATGACACCTTCTCGGCCCGGTCCAGTGGCCTTCCAGCACCAGCGCGCGGGCCGAGGAGCGGAGGGCGGCCTGTAGGCTCAATGCCCATGATTGCGTCGGACCCTCAGCCCCGCGACATCTCCCCAGGAGGCGGCCGGCACGTGGTGCTGGCGTCTGCCGACGGCGAGGGGTTCGCCTCTTTGCGCCGGACGGCCACTCCACGGCACGAGCGATACGCCCTCGGACGGGAGCTGCGTCAACGGGTTCCCCGACCCGCCCTAGGCGAGTGGGACGTGTCCGGCCGTCGCCGAGACCCTATCCAACAGATCGTCGAAGCCCACCAAGGGCGCCTGGAGTGGCTGATCCCGGTTCGCATTGGTCGCATGGTCGGCTCTCCGTATGCGTTCCTGCGCGGCAGCGCGGGCATCATGGCCGAGGACTTCGCCGGCCTCCCATCCACCGGCATCAATCCGGTCATCTGCGGAGACGCTCATCTGGGCAACTTCGGGTTCTATGCCTCTCCGGAGCGGGACCTGGTCTTCGACCTGAACGACTTCGACGAGGCGCATCCGGGTGCGTGGGAATGGGATCTGCGCCGGCTGGTGACGAGCGTCTGGGTGGCCGGGCGCCAGAACGGATCCTCGGAAAAGGCGTGCGGGGAAGCCGTTACCCACTGCGTCGCCGCCTATCGCCACCAGGTGGCCTACCTTGCCGAGCAGCCACTGCTGGCGCGCTCATACGAGCGGCTCGATCTCGACCGGCTGAGAGTGACTGCGACACAGGACACCCTGCTGCAGGAAATCGAGCGCGCGGCGGAGAGGGCCAAGCGGCGCACCAGCGATCGGGCGCTACCGCGCTTTACCGAGCGCCGCGACGGGACCCGCCGGATCGTCGAGGAGCCGCCGCTCATCACCCGGTTAGATCCTACCGAATCCGATCAGGTTGCCGCTGCCCTCGACGCGTACTTACCCACACTGCCTTCCAACTCGGCACGGGTTCTTGCCGGCTACAGCCTCGTCGACATCGCTCACAAGGTCGTCGGGGTCGGATCCGTCGGCTTGCGTGCCTACGTGGCGCTTTGCGAAGGCAGCAGTCCTGACGATGTCGTGTTCCTTCAGCTTAAGCAGGCCCGTAGATCTGTCGTCGCCCGTTATGTTCACGGCGACTCGGCCTGGCATGAACACCAGGGGCAGAGGGTGGTGGAATACCAGCAGGCTCTTCAGACGGTCAGCGACGCCCTCTTGGGGTGGACGACGGTCGCAGATCACCAGTTCTACGTTCGCCAATTTCGCGACATGAAAGGGGCCATCACAATCGAGGGGATCGACGCACCGGCGCTGGCGGACTATGCAGGCATCTGTGGGCTTCTTCTCGCAAAGGGCCACGCCCGAACCAGCGGCGCATCGATGATCGCCGGCTACCTCGGCAGCAGCGACAAAGTAGAACGGGCAATGTGCCGGTTTGCGTCCGCCTACGCCGATCAAACCGAGCGTGACCACCAGGCATTGGTCGCTGCCGTTGCTCGAGGGGTGTTACCCGCAAGCCAAACCCTTTGATCCTCACCCTTCTAGACTTCGCGTGGCCCGAATTCTTCATCCTGGAGCCGGCTTTCGAATGACTTGAAGCAACAGCCCAGGCAAGGACCTTCAGGTCATCGGAAGCGGCGATCTCGCCCAAACGCTGATGCAACTCTCCCTCGTGGATGAATATCGCCTGATGATCCATCCCATTGTTCTAGGCAGCGGAAAGCGTCTCTTTGGGGACGGGAGCGCGAAGTCCCCACTGAGATTGACAGACACCAAGACGACTGATACCGGCGTCTTGATCCTTACCTACCAACCGGAAACAGTGAGGGCGCGGCCACCAGTTCCTAGCCGGTAGGAGCATCGGACCGGCGCAAAGGCTAAGAAGATCCTTCAAGGAAAATGAGATCGCTGCCGATTGACGGTTCATGGGAGAAAACGTCAAAGGCACCTACATCGCCACAGCCGCAATCGTCGCTCTTGCGATGCTCGTTGTCGGTGGTCTCCCAGCGTGGGCCGTCACCAATGGCGAGCCGGATGCCGGCAGGCATCCCTATGTTGGATTGGCTGTGTTCTACAGCCTGAATGACGAAGGCGACCTAGAGCCGACGCATCGTTGCGGCGCCTCACTTCTGTCCCCGACCGTGGTGCTTACCGCAGGACATTGCACGGAGGGGGCCGACGCGGCTGCGGTGTGGTTCGACGAGGTCGTGGAGGGAAACCCCGAGTACCCGTATCCCGGAACGACGTCCTATGACGGCATTCCGCATACAAATCCCGACTTCTGTATCGGGTGCGGGCAAGGGCTGCCCCGATTCGCCCAGCGGGACGTTGGTGTCATAGTCCTGACCGAGCCGGTCCCGACGAGCGTTGTCGGCGAATACGCGCAGCTGCCCTCGGCGGGATTGGTCGACACCCTGGTCCCGAAGACGGTGGTCGAGGTTGTCGGCTACGGCGTTTCAGCCCGATCGAGCGGAGGAGGGCCCCCCCAATGGGGTGGGCCGCGGGTGCGCCTCTTCGCGGAAACCCAGCTCGTTGCACCAGGAAGCTTCGTGCACAGCGACGAGTTCATCCGTCTCACTGCGAACCCCGGAGGCGCCAAGGGAGGAACCTGCTTCGGTGACTCGGGGGGACCCGATCTCCTCAACGGCACCGACACCGTGCTGGCGGTCAACTCGTACGTGACTAACAGCAATTGCGCGGGCGCGACCTACTCACAGAGGATCGATATCCCTGAAGTGCTTGCGTGGATCCGGAGCTTCATGTAATCAGTTTGGCTCGAAGAGGGAACCCCGTGAGGGCCTTATCGCTTTCCTTCACCTGTTCGATTCCCTGCGGCCTGCTCGTTGGGACGATCAACCTTTGAGCACGAAGGCGGGGTTGCCCGCCTCGCGAGTGACGGTTTGCAATAGTCCACAATGGACAAGGTTGGGTCGATGGAGAGCTTGCCCACCACGAGAATTGCATGGTCCTCGGATTGCTGGAGCGGCGCCCGCTCTCCGGCTATGACCTAGTGGCATTCGCGGATCGGTCGATTGCGTACTTCTGGCCCCTTTCTCGAAGCCTCATTTACCGCGAGCTCGGGCGCCTGGAAGAGCTCGGACTGCTCGTCGCCGCAGAGGTCGCCCAGCGAAAGCTCTCCGACAAGCGGGTGTACTCGATAACCGAACAGGGCACACAGGCGCTCGACCGATGGCTTGCTGAACTCGGCTTCGAAGAGATCCGTTATCGCAACGGATTTCTGATGAAGCGGTTCCTCGGGCGCCGGATGTCACCGGAGCAGCGGAAGGACCTGCTGAAGGAATACCGCGAGGCGGTCGAAACCGAGCTGGCCGATCTCACGGCGACGGTTGCACGGCTTGAGCGTGATCCCGGCGTGCGTCTAGCAACGCTGAAGCTTGGGACTGATAACGTCTTCCATCTCATACTCGCATGCACCGGTTGACGCCATAATCGAGGAGGGGCAATGCTAAATGCTTATCCGGTCAACGCCATGATCCCGGCACGAGACCTCGAGCGAGCCAAGGAGTTCTACACGGAAAGACTGGGTCTCAATCCGTCTGCCGTAATGCCGGGAGTATTGCGCTACGACTGTGCTGATGGCACCTGGTTTGCCCTCTACCTGAGCGAGACCGCAGGCGGGACCGAGCACACCGTCGTCAGTTGGACCGTGGAGAATCTGGAAGCCGAAGTACGAGCATTGAAGGAAGCCGGCATCGTTTTCGAAAACGATGTCTCTGATGAGCTGACAGTAGATCCCGTCGCTAGCCTGAGCCCTCCAATGGGAGCATGGTTCAAGGACAGCGAGGGGAATACCCTGGGTCTGGTACAGGCGCCTTAGCCGTTGCGCCCCTGGCACGAACCATGCAAGCATCCGATGCTCTGCCGCGTCTACTCATGATTAAGAGTTTCGCCTGAAAAATATGCGCCGCCCTGCACTCTTACCTCATTGTTGTTCATTGTTGTTCATGGGCATCTCGCGGCGCGTTTGCGGCCTAAAAGCGGCCCGGTTTCGGTTTCTCTCGGTCCGGAGGTAACTGTCCCGCTCTCCTTGTAGCGTCTTCGATCGGGAGGCGAGACGACGTGTCTACAGAAACTACCCAGCTCATCGAAGGACCCGCATGGTCCAAGCCCGGCCTGGATGTGGTCGCGGGTCGCTTCCCGCTTCGGGTCGAGACTCACGTATCGAGGATGGTTAGCCGGCTCCTGCCCGGTGTAATCACGGTGACCCCCCACGCCCGCTACTTCGAACTTCACCCTCTCGTGTATTCGGAGATTCGTAAGCGTGACATCGACTATCGCGTGGACGGCCCGGAGTTCATGCGCCGGTGCGAGGTGGTCATAGGCGCTGTTCCTCGCTCCACGAGCATGCCGCCGAGTACGGAGAGGTGCACGGTGAGGACTACATCCGACCGCACCTTGAGCGGAATGGGCACTTGGACCTCGTCGAGATGGCTCAACCGAACAAGTACTCGCAGATGTTGTGGAGATTCTCCAATGCCTACTACGGCTCCCAGATGTTGATCGGTGCCCTCAAGGTTGAAACGGGGGAGATACCGCCACCGGTGAGCGTTTCCCCGAAGCTCCGCTTCGCCAGGCGATGCCGAGGCGTTCGTTCGTGGGGTCGCTTTCGGAGACTTCATCCAAGCGGATCCTGTCGCCTCGTCTCTATCCATCTCCAAGGCGTGGAGAGGCACGATCCTTCGGAACTATTCGGTGGGAGCCTGGCGCCGGCTTTGGTCGTGGCTTGTCGGGCGGCTTGACGAACCGATGACCGCAGGCGATCTTGCGGCCGAGGCCGCTTTCGCGCTCCCGGAGCAGTCCGTCTCGGCTTTCATGCGCGACCTACCTGCAACCGAGCGGGAGACGAGCTACTGCCCGCTGAGGTGGGTGTCTCGGACCACGAAGAAGCTCGACGCTGCGCCACCGGCGACAACGACCAGACCCAACACGAATGGCTCCGTCGGACACCGAATCGCTTCGCGAGCATTCCCGGTGCGAGCGCGGATAGACCGACCGCCGCATAGCCGGCGAACTCGTTGAGACCGACCGCTCGACCCAGCTCATGGTCGCCCGCGAGCTGGATCTTCATGAGCACCGTCGTCGACCAAGTGAGCCCTTGGTTGATCCCGAGCAACAGGTTCGCCGCGATGACCCATCCCCACGACGGCGCCCACATCAATAGAAGGGGCACGGGAAGGCCGACCAGCCATCCTGCGATGAGTGTGCGTCGCGGACCGAAGCGTTCGGCCAGCAGGCCCGAGATGAGGTTGCTGGGGGCCTTGGCTAAACCGAAGGTCACCAGGAAGAGGGAAGTAGCGAGCCCTGATGAAAGCCCGAACTCTCCCTCCGCGAGAAGGGGGATCAGGGATCGCTCCTGGCCAACGAGGGCCCCGACCAAGGCGTTGATCCCGATCAGCAGGGTGAACTGAGGGAGATTCGCCCGAATTCCCTCTGCAAGGTTTTGGTCATTCTCGGGAGATATATATATATACTACTCAAGCGAATACTTGACAATGCTGGAAGATGAGAGCAAGATGCAGTTGTTCCAGTCCGATCGACTGAAAGGCGAGGGAGACGTGATCTTCCGGCAGTTCCTGCACGAGCAGCGCTCGTGTGCCTCTTGCCTGATCGGCTGCCCGAGCAAGGGCGTCGCAGCAGTCGTCGATCCTCAAGGCGACATCTCCGCGTATATGGCCGCGGCAGAACGACACGGGCTCCGCATCACAGACGTCCTCGACTCACACGTGCATGCCGACCATCCCTCCGCCGCGCGCGAGCTTGCCGAAGACCTCGATGCGACCCTGCGCCTGGGCGGGGGGGCGAACGTGGGATTCCTGTTCGAGCCACTCATCGACGGCGAGGTGGTCGACGTCGGTAACAGGCAAATGAGAGTCATCCACACTCCCGGTCACACTCCCGAGCACGTCTGTCTACTGGTATACAACTGGTTCGTACTGACCGGTGACACCCTGTTCGTCGGTGACGTCGGACGGGTTGACCTCGCGCTGTTCGAACTCGATGAGGATGAGCTGAGGTCCCGAGCCAAAACGCTCCACGCCTCGCTCCAGAA
>JALZIQ010000023.1 GCA_030860205.1 Actinomycetota bacterium
CCACTCTCGTCGGTGGACTCGGAACATAGGCCCCCGGAGGAAGGGTAGCGCCACAGAACGTGGGGCCTGTGGGGGACCGGCCCTTCGCCGTAGTACGTGCGGGTCGCGTTGCCGCGAAACGTCGTCAGCCCTGGAAACCCAGCGTTTATCGGCTGTGGGTCGAAAGCGTCGGACGTGTTGGAGGGATCGGGGGGGTTGGAGGGATCGGAGGGCTGCGGCCTCGGCTCTTGGGAGGCCTTCGGCGCCGAAGACCCGGCCGCCTTTTCGACTGGTCCGCCTTCGGGGGCAACTCCTCTCCTAAGCGCCGAGCAGATTCCGGAGGAGAGCGCCACCACCACCAGGAGCGCGATCAATACGGACGCTCGCCGCCGGCGTACGTACTTCAACTCCTGGTTCATGCTCCTCTGCAGCCTCAGGCAGCCCCCGTATGAGGCTCCAGGCTAGCGCCGTCACCGCTCGTCAGGCTGGCAAGTTCGAATGATTTGTCTACGAGCGCGCAGCCGAGCGTGGGTTCGGCAGGCGCGTGAGCGTCCTTTCCAGCCTGTCCCGATACTGCTCGTAGTTGGGTGGGAGCGACAAGCCCTCGCCCAGATGCTCTATGGGTTCGTCCGCATCGAAGCCGGGGCCCATCGTGGCGATCTCGAACAACACTCCGGAAGGCTCCCGGAAGTAGATCGAACGGAAGTAAAAGCGATCGATGATCTCGGTCGGCCGCCCCCCACCCTCTGCAATCCGATCGCGCCAGGCTGCGTGTTCGTCCATTGTTGACGACCATGCCACATGGTGAACGCTCCCCGCCCCCTGAAGCGCGCTCCTTGTCGGGGGTGCGTCGTATGCATAGTAGGCGCCCCGGTGCTCGCCGCGCACCTCCCATGCGGTTCCGGATGCCGGCTTGAAGCGCATAGCGTCCTCCAAGAAGGAGCGGCTGGCATCTGCATTCAAGCTGTAAGCGCGCACGCCGTCGAAACCTTGCAGCGCCATGCCGTCCGGGATGTCCGGATGCGCGGCGGTCAATGGATCATCGGTGGTCTCGACAACCCGAAGCTCGTGGGTGAGCCCCTCGGGATCGCCGAACCGCAGACCGTCGAACGAGCGGTGGGAATCCGTACCGTACGCGTTGAGCCTTTGGTCCCAAAAGTCGAGCGCTTCCTCACCCGAGACGCGCCACACGACTCGATGCACCATGCCGGCACCCGCTCGGCCCTTGGGTACGCCGGGATACTCGAAGAAAGTGATGTCAGAGCCAGGATCGCCGCGCTCGTCCGCGTAGAAGAGGTGGTAGACGGTGGGGTCGTCCTGGTTGACCGTTTTCTTGACCATCCTGAGGCCGAGGACACCAGCATAGAATTCAACGTTGCCGGGGGCATCCCCGGTGATGGCTGTTATGTGGTGAAGCCCCTCGAGGCGCATGCTTTCTCCTTGTGCGTTTCGATGAAGGCGCTCGGTCCAGCGTCCGACGGCCCTGCGGCCGGATTCATTTAGCCCGCTGCCTGTCGGGCTCCGCCTTTGAGGATTACACGCTCGGTTTCGATCGGGTTGGCGTATGGGCCAGGAGAGTCGTGATCGTCGCGAAGTTCGCTCTCTGAGCAAAGTGCCTCGCCTTGTCCTCGAGCATGGGGCCAGCATAGCCCCTCCGGTATCACCTCATGCCTGGCTCATATCGACGCAGGCCGCCTGAGACAGGGTATGGAATCGTTACGGGCAGCCGGCCCCTACGCAGCGGCGATCGGCGTCTAGCTGCTCTGCTATCGGGGCGATGTCGGGGTCATTCGTCGGGTCACGGTCGGCCAGGAGATTGTTGAGCTGCCAAGGGTCAGAATCGAGGTCGTAGTACTCGCGAAACGTTGGCGTAAGACCATCGTCCCCGTAGTACTCGATGTATTCGTATGCCTGCGTGTAGGTTGCAGCCCACTCCGGAATTCTTCCGAGGTCGACATAATGCTCGAGCAGCAGACGCTTCCTGGATCGGTGGCCGAGCAGGGGGATTCCATCCATTGGGTAGGCGCCATCGGGCTGGAGCCCCGCAGCGCGGAGAATCGTGGGCGCAACGTCGATGTTGGCCGCGAGCCGTGTTCTCGTGGTGCCCGCTTCCACGCGGCCCGGCCAGCGCATGAAAAGCGGTAGTTTCACAGATGGTTTGTACGGACTTCGCTTCTGGCTGCCCTCGGCGTAGAGCCCGTGCTCCCCCCAAAGAAAGCCATTGTCGGACATGAAGAAGGCCAGGGTGTTCTTCTTGTCGTTGAGTAGTTTGAGCTTGCCGAAAACGCGCTCGACCAGATCGTCGACCGACATCAGACTGCGCAACTGATTACGGCGCAATATCCGTATCCTGTCGAGGGTGACGCTTCTCTCGCGCACGAAGGGTGGCTTGTCGCTACGGTCTTTCTCGAAAACTGCAGGATTCCCTGGCCAGTACCCGACAGGTGCCTCGGCATGGTCCTTTTCCGGTCGGGCCGGGACATGGGGGGCCGCTGTGGACAGGTACATCAGCCAAGGCCGGTCATCGCGCGCTTCGGAGCCGCCCAGGAAACGAACAGCACGGTCGGCTATGTAGTCGGTGGAGTAGGTTGTCACGGCCCGCACGTCGCCGTTCACGTTCCAGTCGGTTCCGGAGGAGACAAGCCCGCTGCTGGGGAAGACCGCCCAGCGATGGAAGTATGGAGGATCGGTCCCCAGGGGCCACGAGTTGAAGAACTTCCCAAAGAACGCAGTCCGGTAGCCGGCACGGTTCAAATAATGCTGAACCGTCGATTCTTGGTCCAGGACGCCGGCAGATTCATTGTTCTTTACGCCGTGGTTATGCGCATAGCGTCCGGTGAAGATGGACGCTCGAGAAGGACAGCACAGGGGGGTTGTTGCGAAGGCTTTGGTGAACTGGGTACCGTTCTTCTTGAATATCCTCCTGGTTTCAGGCATCACCGACATCGTCCCGGAAGCTCTTTGGTCGTCGGTGAGAATGATGAGAATATTAGGGCGGCGTGCGGGCCCAGCCGGTGCCTGATCCCCAAGGGGTACAGCTAGATATGCGACGGCCAAAGCCACCATTAAACCTGCGATCCATTTGGGTTTGTTGAGCATCCAGGCGTGACCCCTCGATCGGTGGACGGAGATGATGCCCCGCGACAGTCCATCGGCGCAGGTGCGGTTCCTGCTTTCAGCTAGGTCGGGCGAACCTATCCGACCTAGGGATTTAAGAGAAAGGGGTAAAGCCTTTGGGCATTGGGACAGAGGGCCGTCGCTTCTCGGTAGTGGACGCTGGGGTCAACGCGGTCGGGCTTCGAGGCAACCGGGCTGTCGGCATGGTCTGCTCATCTAGCTTCCGGTTGGGCCGGCCTGGGCCCTGAGGATGGCCCGCACGGTTTCGATTGTGTCGGCCTCCTCGGGGTGTTTATCCATTCGGTACGCCTTGACTCGCGCGAAGCGAAGGGCCATGTTGGCGGGATAGCGTGGGCTGGTCTGTATTCCATCGAAGGCTATCTCGACGACCAGCTCAGGGCGCACGAACACCGTTATCCCGTCGCGCCCCACTTCGATGGTCTGCAGATGCTGCGTCTGCCAATCGAGCATAGCGTCGGTCATTCCTTTGAAAGTCTTGCCCAGCATGACGAAGCCACCGTTGGCCGGATCGCGTGCTCCGAGGTGAAGATTGCTGAGCATGCCGCGCCGGCGGCCGTGGCCCCATTCCGCCGCTAGCACCACCAGGTCGAGGGTATGGGCGACCTTGACCTTGATCCATCCTGCCCCCCGGCGTCCCGCCTCGTACGGTGAAGTGGGCGACTTGACCATCACTCCTTCGTGGCCGTGGGCAACCGCAGCAGCTAAGAAGAGTTCGGCCGCCTTCAGGTCGTCGGTCACGGTTCGGTTGATCAGCATGTCGTTCGGCAGCCGAGCAGTCAGTTCTGCGAGCCTGTCCTCGACAGGCCGGTCGAGCAAGTCGTCGCCGTCGACGTGCAGACAATCGAACCAGAACGCCGACAGCGGCGTTGTTTTGCGCAGCACGTCGATGGACAGCTTGCTTCCAAAGCGGCTCATCGTCTTTTGGAAGGGATGAGGATGTCCGTCGAGACGCAGCGCTATCGCTTCCCCGTCCAGCACTATGGAATCGACGGGGAGAGCCATCAGTGCTCCGACAAGTTCCGGAACGCGCTCGGTGATGTCGGCCAGATTGCGCGTGAAGATGCGTACCCTGTCACCCGACCGATGGGCTTGTACGCGAGCACCATCGAACTTCCATTCGAGGAGTGCCGGACTGATTCGTCCCATCGCCTCTTGCAGGTTCGCTGCGCTTTGAGCCAGCATGGGTTGCAGTGGGTTGAAGACCTCCAGACGGAATTCGGCTAGCCTTTCGCTGCCGGTTGCGATGGCCGCGGCCGCCACGCTCCCGAGATCTCCGCTGAGCATTGCGGCGCGCCGAACCTCCGGGGATGGGATGTCGGCCGCGCGTGCCACAGCCTCTACCATGACGCCCTGCAGAGCACCCTGGCGCAGCTCTCCAAGCAGCAGGGCTGAGAGGAACCTCCGCTCGCCCTCCGTCAGGCGAGAGAACAAACTCTCGAGCAAGTTTCGCCGGGCTGCCTGAGAGCCCGACCCCGTCGCGTCCTTGATGGCCTTCAGCACCCCATCGGCTTCGAGCAACTCCACCGATGGTGATGTCGCGGGCGCGGGCAGGTGCTGAAGCGACCTCCACCCGACGCCGATGGAGCCGTGGGGCAGCTCTCCGGACAGATAGGCGACCGCTACGGGCACCTCGGCCGGGCTCAGCCGGCGCAGGCACGATGCGAGCCCGTCGACCTTGGCCCGGCGCACCGAGGTCGCGGCGATCTGCTCGGATGTCTTGGCGATGGCGAGAAGGAGCACGCCCACATTGTGCAGGAACGCCCCGACAGGGGCACTTGACCCCTCCGGACTGAACAAGCTTCCCAACAACTTGATGGTGTAGACAGTTCACTCGGAAGGCGTCTAAATATATGGATATGGGCGACACCCAGGAGGTTGCGAGACCGATCGCGCTCCACGACACCGAAGCTCTGGTTCGCTGGATAGCCCTTCAGGGCGACGCCCTCGAAGAGTTGACGAGCACTCTTCGAGATTTGCGGGCCACCCAGGACAAGACGATTGATGCAATGCGTCTACAGGCGCGCGTTATCGAGTACCTGTGGGAGGAGATTCGGGAGACACGCGCCAAGCTTCAGAGCCGTGAGAAGAGATCTGCTAGCTAGCAGCTAGAGCCGCTCCTCGAGCCCAAGGATGCCGGACCTGTAGGTTTCGCATGCCAGATCGCGCCTCCCTTGCCCGTGATACACATCCCCGAGGATCCTGTACGTTACGGCAACTTCAACTTTGAACTCCGCCCGCCCGTAGAGCTCAATTGCCTGCCGGAGATTCTTTTCGGCGAGTGCCGGGTCCTTCTCCAGATCCAGGAGAGCGAGCTCACGGTGAGCGGACGCCAGCTCGGCGACATCGCTGCCGCCCTCCAGCAGTCCGACGCACTCTTGCAACAGGGCACGGGCTTCTTCGACGTCACCCGTTTGGCGAGCGATCCGGGCCAGCTCGTTACCCACGCTCGCCTCATCGAGGCGAGCGTGGGTCGTGGAGAAAATCTCCTTCGCTCGTTCGAGCTCGAACTGAGCTTTGTCCAGCTGATTCTGTCTGCTCAGAACGTAACCCCAGGCGAAATGAGAGATTCCGATCTCGTACTGCAGGTCCAGCTCCCGGTAGAGCTCTGTGGCCTGATGAAGAGACTGCTCGGCGTCGGCGACCCTGCCATTGTTCAGATGGACCCGCGCCACATTGATGTGCATATCGCCGATGCGCTCGAGGTCGGAAGCACGCGGCGCGAGCTGCAACGCTTTCTGTGCCGCGACGGCGGCCTGCGCGTACGCGCCCGACTCGAAATAGGGAGGAACCAACGACGCATAGATCTTCAGCATCGAGTTGGGATCTGACAGACCTCTTCGTTCGAGCGTCTCCAGGAGGTTCTCGAGCAGATAGATCGCGTAGCGGAGGTCTCCCATCCGCCGCAGACAGGTGGCCTTTGCGGCAACGGCGTCCACTCGGGCAGTTGCCGGCTCGTCCTGCAGCAGCTCCGCCGCCCCCTCGAAGAGCGCGACGGCTCCCTCTAGATCTCCTCTGGACATGGCGCAGAGTCCCTTGCCCTGTTCAGCGCGAGCCTCGAGACGCACCACATCGAAAGCCTTCGCCTCCGTGCTGATTCGGGCGAAGCTCGCCTGAGCCGCCTCTATCTGGCCCGCCGAGACATTCCGGCGCGCCGCCTGCAGCTCGAGTTCCAATCGAGCTGCAAGGTCCGGCGGCCGGCCGGTGAGCAGCTCTTCTTCTCCCACCAAGAGCTTCTGGGCGAAGTGACGGAGTGCCTCGGGGGAGGGGGTCCGTCTCCCGGCCTCGACGGCGCTGACATAGGCGTCCGTGTAGGCGGGCTCCGCCAGTTGCCGCTGCGTCTGCCCCCGTTCGATCCGCAGGTGCTTGAGTCGCTGTCCGAAGCTCATGGGCACGCTCTTCCATACCAGGGTTGAACCTCAGGTGACGCCTTCGAGTCTAAACACCGCCGAGGCCCATTCAGACACGTCCAGGGGCTGCCCCAGCGCCCCGGAAGAGTGATTGAGTGGTCCGGCCTGAACGCTCGCATTGACCTGGCGGCCAGTCGCCGGTTAACTCGGTCCTGGGAGACCTTTTCTCTCCTTCCCGGGGAGAAGGGGTCGTTCGCCTCGAACACGCCGTAGGCACGACAGGAAAGGAGGTGAACTCGTGACGAGGATAAAGCGATTCGCCGGAGCATTTGCGCAGCCGATCTTTTGGACCAGCCTCTTCGTGGCCTACATGGGCCCGGATCGATACCCCTGGCGTTAACAGATGGGAGCCGCTCGGCGGCCGAAGAAAGGCACCGTCGGAGCGCCGGTAGCCCGTATCAGGCTCGAACCTGGGGCCGCCGAGCAGCCCACGATGGGGTGGGTTGCTCGTGCCTCCGGGAGAAAGGCGGTGCGAACCCGGGTGTTCGAGCCCGGGAAGTCCGGCGCGCCGGAGGTCGGCCCTGTTCCCCCGCTCTCGTAAAGTGCTTACGTGGGGCAGAACAGGCTTGGTCGGGCGCGACCCAATGGGGCTCTTCGTCTCCCTGAGCAGGAGGGGGACGCGGCCGGATCCGGGCCCGGCCCGGAGAGGACCCAGGATGACTGGAGCGGAGCCCCCGTAGGCATCACGACGATGGGCCGTGATGGCCTCCTCTTGGACGTGAACAGGGCCTTTTGCGAGCTCACCGGCTACCCGGAGGATCGACTGGTGTCGAGCAGACTGCGCGACCTCTGTCATCCGGAGGACGCGAAGGCCGAGCGTGGATTCCAGCGTCTGCTCTCCGGTGAGCTCACCAGTCATCAGGCCGAAAGGCGCCTGCTCCACAAGGATGGCCACTGGTTGTGGGTCTTGATGAGCGTCTCCATGGTGACCGCCGCAGGCGACGACCCCCCTCACTTCGTTGCGTTCGTGCAGGATATCAGTGAGCTCAAGGAGATCCAGGCGGAGCTGTCCCGCCAGGCTCTGCACGATTCGTTGACCGGCCTTCCCAACCGGAGCCTGTTTCTCGATCGCCTGAACATCGCGCTGTCGCGGCTGGGACGTCGCTCCGGTCTCGTGGCCATCCTGTTCATTGACCTGGATCGGTTCAAAGGCGTTAACGACTCCCTCGGCCACCAGGCGGGCGATGAGCTGCTGAAGGGAGTGGCCCGCCGGCTGCAGTCGCATCTGCGTCCGGGTGACACTGCGGCCCGCTTCGGAGGCGATGAGTTCGTTGTCGTGTGTGACGATATCGATGATCAAAGGACCGTCCGCGAGATTGCAGAGCGGATCAGCGCTACGATGGTCGCACCTTTTGCGCTTGTGCAGGGCGATATACGAGTCACCGCCAGCATCGGAGTAGCTATCTCCGGTGCACACGAAAAGGCGGTGGACCTCATCCGGCGCGCCGATGGAGCGATGTATCTGGCCAAGCAACGCTCATCTCGGTACGAGTTTTCCGATGGCCCGGATCCTTTACCGGCACCGCACTCGACGACGACGGAGCATGCTCTCGACAAAGCCCTCGAGCGAGGAGAGCTTCGGGTCTTCTACCAGCCCGAGATCTGCCTGAAGACCGGCCAGATCGAAGGCTTCGAAGCGTTGTTGCGGTGGGAGCATCCAAACCTCGGCTTGCTGGCTCCGGACAAGTTCATCGCCCGGGCCGAGCCGACACCGTTGATCGGGTCCATCGGCAGCTGGGTACTCGAAAAGGCTTGCCGTCAACTCCGCTTGTGGCAGGCGGGCCCCGGCGGCTGTCATTTGACCGTGGCTGTGAACGTCTCAGCATGGCAGCTTGCACAGCCCGACCTGAGTCAAATCGTTTCCAGGGTGCTAGCCGACACCGGGATCGAAGGATCTCGCTTGTCCCTGGAGATTACCGAATCAGCGGCACTGGAGGACTCTGGATCGGCGTCGGCTGCGCTGCGCGCTCTCAAGTCCCTTGGAGTCGGCGTAATCATCGACGATTTCGGGAAGGGGTATTCCTCTCTGAGCTATCTCAAAGCGTTGCCCATCGACGCACTGAAGATGGATCGTTCGTATGTCAGCGGAGTCGGCCAAAACCCTGCTGACAATGCAATCGCACGCGCCATAGTCCACCTCGCCCGAGCCCTTGGTTTACGGGTGGTAGCCGAGGGCGTGGAGAGCAGCTCGCAGCTTGCAGAATGCCGACTGCTGGGTTGCGATCTGGCGCAAGGGTTCTACTTCTCCCCGCCGCAGACGGCAGAGGCGACCTCCGAGATGCTGACCAGAGATTTCCGATGGTAGGAAAGATCCGCCGGCGATACCGAGTGGTTCCACGCGGTTCGCCTGGGTGAACGATCCGCTGATAGATCGTTCGATCAGGCCAGCGATACCAGGTCGAGCAGGTCCTCTTTCCAATAGTCGATCTTGCCCTCGGGCAAGAAGAGCACGCGATCGGGCATCAGGGTGCCGACGAAATCCACGTCGTGGCTGACGATGACCATTCCGCCGGACCAACGCCCCAGCGCGTCGGCAATCGCCCTGAGGGACGGAGGATCGAGATTGTTCGTCGGTTCGTCCAGCAGGAGCAGATTGTGCCGCCCCGCCACCAGCTGGGCAAGCGCCAGCTTTGTCTTTTCGCCGCCGGATAACGTGCCGGCATCCTGAAAGGCGATCTCGCCCGAAAGCCCGAACATTCCCATCAGGGCGCGCAGTTGTTGTTCGGGCGCTTGCGATTGCGACTTCATGTGCCACAGCGGGTTGTTCCCGGACACGATGCCTTCATGCTCCTGCGCGTAATAGCCAGCCGACACGCCTACCCCCGCTTTGATGACCCCTTCGTCCGGAGAGGTCAACCCCGCCAGGATCCGCAGCAACGACGTCTTGCCTGCGCCGTTGAGCCCCATGATGAACAATCGCTCGCCGCGTTCGACGTCGAAGTTGATGTTGCGAAATACCGGAGGACCGCCGTATCCCTTGGCCAGGCCCTCGACGTGGAGCACGGTCCTTCCCGAATGCGGCGGTTCGGGAAGGCGTACGGCTATCTGCCGCTCTTTCGAGGGCCCGCTGACCTGCTGCGCCTTCATCCGATCGACGCGGCTGTCGAGCATCTTCGCCGTTCGGGCGCGCCGTTGGGTCTGGCCCCGCATCGAGTCGGCAAGCGTGCTGAGGCGCTTGATCTCTGAACTTTGCCGTACGGCGACCTTGGTTAGTCGCGCCTCGTCCTTCTTTCGAGCAGCCCTGTACTGGGAGTAGGTGCCTTTGTACTCGATGAGCTCACTCTCGTCGAGGTGAAGGATGCGGGTGATCGCCCTGTCGAGAAGCGCGAGGTCGTGGCTCACTACCAGGAGTGCACCTCTGTAGAGGTGCAGGAATTTCATGAGCCATGCCTTGGCGTCGGTGTCGAGATGGTTGGTGGGCTCGTCGAGGAGGAGAACGTCGCTGCCGGCAAACAGGATGCGGGAAAGTTCGACCCGGCGGCGCTCGCCACCGGAGAGCGCACGCACCGGAAGTTCGAGCTTGTCCGCAGCGAGCCCGAGTCCGGCTGCGATCCGGCGCGCCTCGGACTCAGACGAATAGCCTCCGTCGTTCCTGTAGCGCTCTTCCGCGTGTGAGAAGCGATCGACGTTGCCCTTGGAAGGGTTCTCCTCGATCGCGAGGCGCAGCTTCTCGAGCCGGATCACCGCATCGTCAAGCCCTCGCCCGGAGATTATGTGTGACAGAGCGCTCGACTCGATTGCGTCGGCGTTCAGCCTTGGATCTTGGCGAAGATAACCGAGCTCCCCCCGGCGCAGCACCGTTCCGCCGATGGGCGACGCCTCACCTCCCAGGACCTTCAGCAAAGAGGTCTTACCTGCGCCGTTTCTTCCGACCAATCCGGCCTTGTCTCCGTTGTGCAAGCTGAACGACGCCTCTGCGACGACCAGGCGGCCTCCAACTTCAACAGAAAGGTCTCTGACTTGAAACACGGCGGAGTTCCTTGATAGGGGACGGAGAAATGGGCACGCTCGAAGGCGCGTCCACGACGGGGAGTGGCGCGCTCGACGGCTGGGGCAAACCGATTGTAGCAGTGAGGCGATTGGCCGTGCCTCTCGGCGTGGCACAATTCTGCTCCTGAGAGGAGTTCAACTCCCGACGGCGCCTGGGTCACGTAACCAACGCGGGAGATGCCTCTTGCCTTTATTACCCTGGGGGGGTATGGTAACCGGGCCCGACTGACTACGGGAGGAGATCGGCGTGCGTGGTTACTACGACAACAAAGACGACATACAGGCCCGGCTGAGGCGGATCGAGGGACAGGTTCGCGGGCTGCAACGCATGGTTGACGAGGACAAGTACTGCATCGACATCCTGACCCAGATAACCGCGGTCGACAGCGCCCTGAAAAGGGTTGCGGTGGGTTTGCTCGAGGACCACATCGGACACTGTGTGGCCGAGGGCGCCGGTCCGAAAGGCGGGGGCCGCAAGGACATGGTTGCCGAAGCCAGCAAAGCAATCGGTCGACTCGTCCGGGTCTAAGGAAGCATAAGGAGAGCCCAATGACATTGAAAGAGCGCGTGGGGCGTGAGGTCGAGAACGATCCCGTGGCGGCCGAATCGGGGGGGCAGTCGCACCCGACAATGGCCCGGCAAGACCCCTCGGCGGAGGGAAGAGAAGGACACGGGGATCACTCGGACCATACCGGTCACAGCGTGGCGATGTTCCGGGACCGCTTTTGGTTGACGCTTGCGATGTCCGTGCCGGTGATCTGGTTCAGCGAGATGTTTCAGATGCTCCTCGGGTACGGCGCGCCGAGCTTTCCCGGGAGTGATCTCGTAGCCCCGGTGCTCGGCACGGTGATATTCGTCTACGGCGGGAGCCCGTTCCTCAAGGGAGGGTTCTCTGAGGCCCGGCAGCGCCGGCCGGGAATGATGCTGCTCATCGCTCTCGCAATAACGGTTGCCTTCAGCGCCAGCGCCGCTACGGAATTCGGCGTCCTTGAGCTCGACTTCTGGTGGGAGCTCGCCGCCCTGATAGTGATCATGCTGCTGGGCCACTGGCAGGAGATGAAGGCCATCGGTCAGGCGAGTGGGGCGCTGGAGGCGCTTGCGGAGCTCTTACCCGATGACGCCGACCGCGTTACGGACGATGGTGTGGAGAGCGTCCCCATCTCTTCCCTGGTTGAGGGCGACGTCGTGCTCGTCCGTCCCGGCGCACGCGTCCCTGCGGATGGAGATGTGCTCGAAGGATCGGCCGCGGTCGACGAGTCCATGCTGACCGGTGAGTCCCGGCCGATCACCAAAGACATCGGCGACAAGGTGGTGGCGGGGACCGTTGCGACCGATTCCTCGATCCGGGTGCGGGTTGCCGCCGTGGGCGAGAACACCGCGCTTGCAGGCATACGACGACTGGTCGCCGAGGCCCAGGAATCGCGCTCCCGGGCGCAGGCGTTGGCGGATCGTGCCGCCGCGTTCCTCTTCTACGTCGCGGCGGGGTCGGCGATCATCACCTACGTCGCCTGGACGGTCCTGGGCCAACCGCGCGACGCGATCGAAAGGACGGTGACGGTCCTTGTGATTGCCTGTCCTCATGCACTTGGGCTGGCGATTCCCTTGGTGATCTCGATCTCCACTGCGCTCTCGGCTCGCAACGGCATTCTGGTCAAGGATCGTTTGGCGCTCGAGGGGATGCGCAACATCGACGTTGTTCTGTTCGACAAGACCGGCACTCTCACCGCCTCCCGACACGCGCTTACCGGCGCTGCTGCGATCGACGGAGACGAGGATCGGCTGCTGACACTCGCAGGCGCCGTGGAGGGCGACAGCGAGCACCCGTTGGCCCGGGCCATCGTGCTGTCGGCGAGACAACTGGGCGACCTACCCGATGCGACTGCCTTTCGTTCGATGACCGGTCGCGGTGTCGAGGCAAACGTCGATGGGAGACGACTGGCGATCGGTGGCCCGTCCCTTGTGCGGGAACGCTCCGTCGAGATCCCGGAGCAACTGAGGTCGTCTTTCGAAGGATGGGAAAGGCGGGGGGCCGCGGTGCTCTACGTGCTCGACGGATCCACCGTTCTCGGAGCGCTGGCCCTGGAGGACCAGGTGCGTCCTGAATCGGCTGCTGCAGTCGATGAGCTTCACAGGCTGGGCGTCAAGGTCGCGATGATCACCGGCGATGCACGACAGGTGGCCGAGGCCGTGGCCCAGGAGTTGGACATCGATGAGTACTTTGCAGAGGTGCTGCCGGAGGACAAAGATGCCACGGTGGCCGGCCTCCAGGGCCGCGGGCACAAGGTGGCGATGGTCGGCGACGGCGTCAATGATGCACCGGCGCTGGCGCGGGCGGATGTAGGTATTGCCATCGGAGCCGGAACCGACGTGGCGATCGAGTCGGCAGGGGTCGTGCTTGCCTCCGACGACCCCCGAGCCGTCGTGGGCATCATCCGTCTCTCGAAGGCGTCGTATCGCAAGATGGTCCAGAACCTCGTCTGGGCGACGGGTTACAATGCCTTCGCGATACCTTTGGCGGCAGGCGTTCTTGCGTGGGCAGGCATCACGCTCGCCCCTGCGTTGGGTGCAGTGTTGATGTCGGTGTCGACCATTGTTGTCGCCTTCAACGCGCAGCTATTGCGACGGCTAAACCTCGAGACCCTCGCCGGCGAACGGAGCCCGAGTTGACGGCGAGGTCGGTCAACGCCCAGACCGCCATGTCGGACTTCGACGTTGAAGGGATGACGTGCGGTTCTTGCGCTGCACGTGTGCAGAAGACGCTGGTCGATCAACCCGGGGTAAAGGGGGCCGTGGTCAACCTTGCGACCCGCAGAGCCCATGTCGACTTCGAAGGTCCAGTCGACCCGGACATTCTGATTTCAGCGGTACACAACATCGGATACGGGCTGCATCCGATCGGCAAGGCAGTACCGGCATCCGGCGGGATTGCCGTCGAAGATCCCGACCAGGAGCATGAGCGTGCCTGGGCGCGCCGTGTCCTTGTTGTTGCACCGATGGCGGTCTTTGTGCTCGTGACCATGGGGATGGGGTCTTTTGCGATGACGAACGGATTCATCCGAACCGCATTGTTCGTTGTCGCAACGTTCGTGCAGTTCTGGGTCGGATGGCCGTTCCTCCGGGAGGCAGCTCGGCGCGCCCGGCATGCGACCGCCAACATGGACACGCTGATAAGTCTCGGCACCCTCGCCGCCTACCTTTTCAGCACGTACGGGCTGGCCACCGGACGGATGGATCTCTACTTCGAGACCGCAGTTTTGATCGTTGGCTTCCTATCCCTCGGCCGCTATCTGGAGGCGCGCGCAAGGCGGCGCGCCGGTAGAGCGATACGCGCCCTGCTCGAACTAGGCGCCAAGGAGGCGCGGATGGTTGTCGATGGCGCCGAGGTGATGGTTCCGGCCGAAGAGGTTTCGGTCGGGGACGTGGTGCGGGTTCGCCCCGGAGAGAAGATTCCCGTCGACGGGAGAGTCCTTGATGGAATGAGCGCGGTCGACGAGTCCATGCTCACGGGCGAGAGCGTTCCTGTCGAGAAAGGGCCAGGCTCGATCGTCACCGGGGCGACCCTCAATACCTCCGGAGCGTTGACGATTCGCGCGAGGGCGGTGGGCTCCGACACCGCCCTCGCGCAGATTGTGAGACTCGTCGAGGAAGCCCAAACCGGCCGAGGTGAAATCCAGCGGCTGGCGGACCGTGTATCGGCGGTATTCGTCCCCGCCACGATCGGGATCGCTCTCGCCACCTTCGTTGTCTGGACGACAATCGGCGGAGATGCCGTCAAGGGTTTGCTTGCCGCCGTTGCTGTCCTGATCATTGCCTGCCCCTGCGCGCTCGGGCTCGCGACCCCCACCGCGATCATGGTAGGGACCGGACGCGCCGCCGATCTGGGCATCCTCATAAAGAGCCCCGAGGTTCTCGAGCAATCGCGCCGCATTACAACTGTGGTGTTCGACAAGACCGGCACTCTCACCCGCGCAGAAATGAAGGTGACCGACCTGTTCGTCGACGGAGCGACCGAGGAGGAGCTGCTGGCGTTGGCAG
>JALZIQ010000007.1 GCA_030860205.1 Actinomycetota bacterium
GAATGAAGGCGATGTATGGCAATCGCATTACCGGTCGAAGTAGCTACTCGACGTTGTCATGCGGCGAGAAGCGGTCGAGCATCGAGTCGACCACCGCCCCCGCCTCTCGGGCCCTCGGCGCAAAGCCGAGGACGACCGGAAGAAAGTTGAAAGTTGTCGGAACGCAACGCTTGAAGCCGGAACTCGCTTCTGGCGCGCACGGTAGCCGTCCGGCGACGGTACCCGCCCTTCGGCCGGCCCTCCCACGTCTCCGGTGTCGGCTCTGTGGTCGCCACGCCGATCGAGGAGCCGATCGAACGGCCGGCCCACGACTGACTTCGCGGTCCAGCTAGCCCACCAGGCGCTCGATGTCAGTCACTATCCGGCCCTCTCGGTCAGCCGGGGGGAGAAGTCCCCAGAATCTCGTCGGGCGTCTCACCCGCACGGGCCATCGTCCGCCATGACTGCTAGCAGCCAGTTCACCTTATTCATCCGACCGCCAACGACGACTGTTCAACCGCGCACACACGACGTGTGCTGCGTGCGGCAATCAACCGAGGGCTGGCGGCAGGCTACTCCACGGCACGGCTGCGAAAACGCTCCAGCTCTGACACCGGTAGGCGTGTCCCGACGGCTTTGAGCAGCGAGACGACATCCTCCGTGCGCCGGTCGAGCCGTTCCGCGAGCACGAAAGCCATATCGGCCACGATTGCCGTTGCGAGGCGTTCGTGGCGGGCGAGGCGGCCCCGGACATCGTCCGCACGCCACTTGATCATTCGCACCGGAGAGTTCGCTCTGGCTGTAGCAGTGCGAGAGGCGGAAGGCACGAACACCGAGAGCTCGCCGAGAACCGACCCGGGGCCGAGCATCGCGAGGATCCGGCCGTGTTTGAGGACCTCGACACTTCCTTCGAGAATGGCTGCGACGCCGTCTGCTGGGTCGCCCTCTTCGAAGAGCGTCGAGCCGGCTGCCGCGTCGCTCATCGTGGTCTCTCGGTTGAGCTGGTCCATGTCCTCGTCAACGACAAGTCGAAACGGGCACACGGCTCGAATCGCTGCTGGTCGCTCCGCATTCAAGCGCGTTCTCCGTGAGTGTCGATGGGATCGGCGAGAACGATCCTAGGACGCAAGGGCAGGGTCGCTAGGCAACACCTTAGCCAGGATCCTTCATGAGCTGGCCGTTGCGTCTCACTGGCCGGCTTCGCGTGCTCTTGGGCGACGGATGAGGGGTGACTTCGGGTTCGTGTCGATCGCTGGAGCGGCCATTCCGGGTGTTCGGTGGGGTGCGGACCGGTATGCAGGCGCGCGTGGCCCACATGACACCGATCCGGGCGGAGGGTGAGACCCCGGTCAGGTGATGAGGGCGACGCGCCGATAGGCGGCAAGGATCTCGTCGCCGGGCCCAGGTGTCGAGGCCGCGTACGACCCGTCGGCTAGCGCGGCCCACGAACCGGGCGGGGGTGTGCCACAGCATCAAGCGGAGGGTCTTGGGTTCGGCGGCGGAGACGGAGTCTGCCAGGCAGAGCTGTTGGAACCAGCGGACCAGGGCGTCGGCGAAGCCCACGACGGCGAGCCACGCCTGGGGCTGCCAGCAGTCGGCGGCGACCATCACCTTGGAGATGGCTGCGTGGATCTGGGCGTTGGAGCGGGCCACCACCGCGAACCCGATGTTGCGGGCCCCGGCGTCCCACGCAAAGTCTGTGCACCCGGCTGAATAGCACCGCACGCACAGCCCGCCGGACCAAGCTCGCGGCGTCGCCCTGGCGGTGGCGGCAGCGATCTCGGCGGGCAGCCGGGCGATCGCCTGATCCAAGACCGTGACGTGGTCAGCGATGGTGTTCGCCCCGGCGTTATCCGACGCAACAGGACCGACAGGGCTGCACGGTGGTGTCGGCGAAGCAGTACCGATGGAACGCCTAACTGCGCGCCACACCCCCGGCTCCCACCTCACCCATCGCCTCCGACAACCCCAAGCGGCCCGGTCGCCACCGCGTCCCACCTGCACTCGGACCGTGCTGTTAACCTTCCCGTCGCGAGTGCCCTCCTGGCTCAGGGATCCGACGCGTCGAGAACGTCAGAATCCCTCGCCAGGAGGGTGAGCATCCGCGGATGCTCGCCGTCGAGCGCCTCAGTCCCGTGAAGGATCAGGGTTAAGATCATGGGCCGACAGGAGGCGGTGATGGGTCGGAGTCAATCGAGGTTCATCGAGCGTGCGTCATGGCTGTTGCGGCTCCCACTCCAAACTCCAACCATCCCGTTCGAGGATGAGCGGAGCGGATGC
>JALZIQ010000014.1 GCA_030860205.1 Actinomycetota bacterium
CAATGAAGATTGCATCGAGCATGATCTGGCGTGTTCTCAGGCGCGGTGTATCTGCGTAGATTTTCATTGGGTCTCTGTACCCGAGTGGTGCCGAGTCCGCAAGGGGGGTGCACGCGCGCGTGCGCCAAGTGTCTACTAAGAGATCAACTTCTCGATCAGCTCGGTGTACTGCATGAGACTGCGCGGGCCGAGGAACTCTCTGCGAACGTGTTTCTGCGCCTCGGCGCCGAGGCGCACAGAGAGCTCAACGTCGTCCAGCAACCGCCGCACATCACGGCCGTATTCCTCGAGATCGTGGGGATCGTCCACGAGCATTCCGGTGACGCCGTCGACGATTTGATCCTGGATGCCTCCGATACGGCTCGCCACCATTGGGCGGGCCTTCCACATCGCCTCTGCGACGGTCAGGCCGAAACCCTCGGCAAGGCTTTTTTGGACCACAACGTCGGCGCGTCGCTGAAGCGCATTGACAATGGCGGCGTTTTCTTCACCGTCGTCCATCGGAAGACACGCGAGATGAACGCGGCCCCGAAGGTCCTCGGGAATCGCCTTCCACGCCTCCAGGGACTCCTGGAGGACCTCCGCTCCCTCGGGGTCGTCGGAAACCGCCGCCACAGCGGGACCGGCGACGATGAGATGGGCGTCCGAGGCCGGGGCCACGTATCTCACGAAGCCCTCGATTACCCCGACCGGATCCTTGAGACGATCCCACCGCGACACCTGAACGACGAGCGGCACCGACGATGGGGGTGGAGGACCGCCCTCGAACATCACGGTTTGGCGGTCAACCCGGCCCGGGCTCCCATCTTCTTTGACGAAGGTCGGGGTGGTGGTGTCGCCATCGGCGATCAACCCGGTGGTGTGGAGAATCGAGACCACGTTGTCGGCGGCCATCTCCTGATTCTTCGGAGAGAAGGCGTCGATGGACGGAGCAATGATGTAGATCTTGGAGTCGTCGAGCTCCTCCCACGCAAAGGCCTTGCGCGAGAAGACGTAAGCGTCCGCCTGGCTGACGTAGGGACGCAGGAAAGACCATGCCTGACGGGCGCAGTCATTCGGTGTGTCGAGCCCCACATGGCAGCGCCAGATGATGCTGGCGCCGGTCTCTTTGAGGGTCTCGATCAGACCAGCAGTCTGCGGATCGTGAAGGATGACGACGTCGTCCGCCCGGACGAGCGGAGCCAGCTCTTCCGCATTGGCTTTGAGGGCGTCTTCGTACATCGCCTTTTCGGCATCACCGAGTGGGCCGCCGTCCCCTCGGGCGCCGTGGAGGTTGTTGTGAATCCTCTTGGTGACGTGGAAGAAATCGGTGTTGCCTTCAATTACCGCCCACCGAGCGTCGACACCGGCGCCGCGTGCGTAGGTGAGAAGCGAGCGCAGCATCTCGGCGACGCCGCCACCCACGGCGGTGGAGTTGACGTTCCAGATCACCCTACCCTCGAGGAGTGTCTTGGCGGGAGTGAACATGCTGGCGAAGCCAGCGTAGGCCTCGGCCCCCAGGACGGACTCGAACTTCTGCGGTGGCATGACCCCGACCGGCACGTGTGTGATGTGATTCATGGTCCACCCTTCATTGCTGGGCACCCGGCAAACGGGCGCAGTCGATCCCATGACGGCCCCTGGGCGGAGCCTGCTACCATCTTGTTCCAGCGGGGCATGTTAGCTGTGTCGGTACCTGGCGCTATCAGCTTGAGTCCTCGTGTGGCGCCGCCGATTGGATAACAACTCAAATCTGTCAGACCCCCCGTTGTCCTTAACGGCGATTGGAGAAAATAGTTTCGTGTCTCGACTCTTTGGAACCGACGGAGTACGAGGCGTCGCCAATCGCGACCTCACCCCCGACCTCGCCATCACCTTGGGGCGAGCCGCGGGTTTCGTGCTCGCCCCGGGCAGGGGTCGAGTTGTGATCGGGCGGGACACCCGTTTGTCCGGCCCGATGCTCGAGGCGGCGCTCAGCGCAGGGCTTTGCTCGGCGGGCTGCGAGGTCTTGCTCGGCGGGGTGCTCCCCACTCCGGCGGTTGCGTTCCTCACGATCGTCGAAGCTGCGGCGGCGGGGGCGGTCATATCCGCATCCCACAATCCGGTCCCCGACAACGGCATCAAGTTCTTCTCTCCCGACGGCGTGAAGCTGCCCGCCGACCTGGAGGACGCCATCGAGCGCGCCATGACCTCGCCATCGACCGACCTTCCGGTGGGAGCAACGGTCGGGCACGCCGGACCTCTCGAGGGGGGGGCAGACCGATATATGTCGCATCTGCTCGACTCGGTCGACGAGTCGCTGCAGGGCCTCATGATCGTCCTCGATTGCGCGTATGGGGCTGCCTATTCATTGGCCCCGCGCGTTTTCAAAGCCGCAGGTGCGGAGGTGGAGGCGTTGCATGACGAGCCGGATGGCTCACGCATCAACGTTCGGTGTGGCTCGACCTCGCTGGCTTTACTCTCCGAGGCTGTGGTCGAAAGGGGAGGGGATTTCGGCTTGGCATTCGACGGCGATGCCGACCGGGTGCTTGCGGTCGACGAGCGCGGCGACCCCGTGGATGGTGACCACATCATCGCTCTCTCGGCGTTGAGATTGTTCGAGCAGGGCAAACTGCACAACGATGTCGTCGTATCGACGGTGATGGCCAATCTCGGCTTCCGGCGGGCCCTGGAAGAGCGCGGGATCGAGGTCCTGAGCGCCCCCGTGGGCGACAAGCACGTCGCCCACGAGATGGCACGCAGCGGCGCGGTGCTCGGAGGTGAGCAGTCGGGGCACATCATCTGGGCCCAGCATTCCTCGACGGGGGACGGCATACTCACCGGCTTGCAGCTAGCCGCTGCGGTGGCGGGCGTGGCCGAGCCCTTGTCGAAATTGGCCGGGTTCTACACCCCCTTTCCGCAGGTCTTGATCAACGTCGCGGTCGGGGCTCGTGACGCTCTGGCCGGCGCGGAGGCTTTGTGGAGCGAGGTGCAGGCGGCGGAGGGCTCTCTGGGCGACGACGGCCGCGTGTTGTTGCGAGCCTCCGGAACCGAGCCCGTGGTGCGCGTAATGGTCGAGGCAACGGAGGCCTCGGTTGCGCAGCGAACCGCCGAGGCCGTGGCCGACGCCGTGCGGCGTCACCTCGCCTGAGACGGAGGCATCGGGACCGTCCCGTGATCAGGGGCTCTCTGTCGCCGCTACGTTTTCGGCGCCAGGAGGTATCCTTGTGTGAACGGGGAGAGGAAAGCATCACCGTTCGGATCTAGCGCCAGGGCTCGCTTCAGAGGTGGCGAGTCGACGAGGTAGGGGATCTCGAAAAGCCGGCTCAACGGCCGGCTCACTCGGCGGGTGACCCTCGGCTCGGCCTCGGTCGTCACGGTGTCGACAAACCCCGGGAGTGATCCCGGGACACAAACCGGCGCCGGCGTGGCCCTTCTCCCACCAAGACGGACGGCTCGCGCCCGAAAGGCGTGACCAGGTATGGAGGAGGCAACATGTGCGGCATCGTCGGATACGTGGGCAGTGAACAAGCGCTGCCCGTACTGTTGGATGGGATGGCCAGGCTCGAGTACCGCGGGTACGACTCGGCCGGAGTCGCTGTGGTGTCAGGGGATTCCATCGCGGTTGTGCGCAAAGCGGGCCATCTCGAAAAATTGACCAGAGAGCTGGCGGGTTTGGAGGTCCCCGGATCTACGGGCATCGGACACACCCGCTGGGCGACACACGGCGCGCCGACCGACGGCAACGCCCACCCGCACAGCGATTGTTCCGGGGGCATCGCCGTCGTCCATAACGGGATCATCGAGAACCACGACGTTCTACGGGCGAAGCTCGGCCGGGAGGGTCACAGGTTTTCGTCAGACACCGATACCGAGGTTGTCGCGCATCTGATCGAATCGATCATCGAAGAAGAGTCCTGCTCCTTGATCACCGCGGTCACCAAAGCCGTTCATGTCCTCGAGGGAGCTTTTGCCCTGGTGTGCATGCGGGCAGAGGAGCCCGACTGCATTGTCGTTGCGCGCCAGGTATCACCCCTGATCGTGGGGGCGGCCGAAGGTGTGGGTCTCGTCGCTTCAGGCATCCCCGCGCTCTTGGCTTACACGCGCGACATCGTGCCGCTCGACGACCACCAGATCGGAGAGGTACGCGCAGGCGGCGTTCGCCTCTTTGATTTCGATGGCAGGGAGATGCCGGTGGCCACCGTAAGAGTTGAATGGAATCTCGAGGCCGCAGAAAAGGGTGGCTATGAGGACTTCATGCTGAAGGAGATCTTCGAGCAGCCACAGGCGCTGCGCGACACCATGCGAGGTCACTTCGACCGTCAGGGCCGGGTCACGCTCGACGACGTCCACTGGAAGCCCGGCGTTCTCGAGCGCATAGACAAGATCGTCGTCGTCGCATGTGGCACCTCGTATCACTCGGGGATGATGGCCAAGCACTCGATCGAACACTGGACCCGCATCCCTGTCGAGCTCGACCTCGCATCCGAGTTCAGGTATCGGGACCCCGTGCTCGATGATCGTTCTCTGGTTATCGGCATAGCTCAATCAGGTGAGACGGCAGACACCCTTGCCGCCATCCGATTTGCAAGAGAGATGGGCGCAACGGTGATCGCGGTTACCAACGTAGTAGGATCGTCGATAACGCGCGACGCGGATGCCGTCATCTTCACTCACGCAGGGCCCGAGATAGGTGTCGCCGCCACCAAGACGTTCCTTGCACAGTTGGTCGCCTTGAACACCCTGGCGTTGTATCTGGCGCAGGAGCGCGACGCCATGAGCCGGGACAAGATGATCGACACGATCGACGCGATGAGCGCGCTCCCCGAACAGGTTGAGGAAGTTCTGGCTATTCAGGGTGATGTGCAGCGGGCCGCCAAACGCTATGCAGATGCAACCGATGTCTTGTTCATCGGGCGCGGAGTCGGCATGACGGTCGCCATGGAAGGAGCCCTCAAGCTCAAGGAGATCTCGTACATCCATGCCGAAGGTTACGCGGCCGGCGAGCTCAAGCACGGGGCGATCGCTCTGATCGAGCCGGGCGTTCCGGTCGTGGCAATAGTTACGGGCCAGAAGCTTTATGACAAGATGCTCGCCAACGTGGAAGAGGTGAGAGCCCGGGGAGCAGACACAATCATGGTCGCGCCGCGCGGCGACGAGCGGGCACGGGCATTGGCGAATGAGCTCTTCGAGGTCCCATCGACCAAGCCGCTGCTGACTCCGGTCCTGGATACCGTTGCCCTCCAGCTGTTCGCCTACTTCGTTGCAAAGGAAAAGGGATTGTCGCCGGACAAGCCTCGCAATCTTGCCAAGAGCGTCACGGTGGAATAACTGAGACCCCTGCTCACTCCGGAGGAGATGCGCGCCGCCGATGAGGCGACGATCTCGGCGGGAGTGCCCTCTGCAACTCTCATGGACCGCGCCGGACGCGCCGTGGCGCGCACGGCGATCCGGGAGGCGGGGGGCCGGTACGGGCGGCGCGCCGAGGTCGTGTGCGGCGGGGGCAACAACGGAGGCGACGGATTCGTAGCGGCCAGGGAGCTGGCGCGTGCCGGCTTGTCCGTGCGGTGTCTCGTGGTCGGCGACGTGGCCGGGATCCCGGGCCCTGCGGGGGAGCATCTGACGAGGGCGGCGAGGGTGGTGGAGATCCTGCCCTGGGGCGACGCGGAGCTCGCGCCCTGCGACGTTATCGTCGATGCCTTGTTCGGGACGGGCTTTCGGGGACGCGCCGAGGGCGATGCCGCCCACGCCATCGAGGCCATGAACGAAAGCGGCGCGCCGGTCGTGGCCGTCGACATCCCCTCGGGGGTCTCGGGGGGCACCGGGGCGGTCGAAGGGCCCGCGGTGGTCGCCGGCGCCACCGTGGTGATTGCGGCCGAGAAGCTGGGCACGGCGGTTGGTGCAGGGGCGTCCCTGGCCGGCCGGGTCGAGATCGCCGACATCGGCATCGCCGTCCCCCGATCGCAGGCCGGCATGGTCGAGCGAGACGACGTCGCGCGATGTCTGCCACGCAGGTCGGCCGATTCGCACAAGAGAAGCCAGGGCGCGGTGGCGCTGCTGGGTGGCTCGGCCGGCATGAGCGGGGCGGTCAAGCTGGCCGCCCGGTCGGCGGTGCGCATGGGGGCCGGATACTGCACCGTCGGCGCGACGGCTTCGGTGGAGGCGGCGCTGTCGGCCGTCCTGCCCGAGGTGCTCTCCACCGTGGTGTCCGAACGCGACGTGCTCGGCGCCGAGGCACTCGACCAATTTGCAGGGGTGATCGAACGGGCGACGGCCCTGGCGATCGGGCCCGGGTTGGGCACGGGGTCGGATCAGCGCGCTCTGATGGCCGCGGTCCTCGACCGGGTCGAGCTGCCCACGGTGATCGACGCCGATGGATTGAATGTCCTCGCAGGCCACGCCGATGAGCTGAGGCGGGCCGGACCCACGGTGCTTACCCCTCATCCGGCCGAGCTGGCTCGCCTCCTGGACCTGTCGGTGCCGGAGGTTCAGGCCGATCGCGTCCGGGCCGTACGGGCCGCGGCCGAGCGCTTCGGGTGCATCGTGGTGCTGAAGGGTCACCGCAGCGTGATTGCCGAGGAGTCGGGCCGCATCGCGGTCAACCCCACCGGCGGACCGGAGCTTGCCAGCGCAGGGACCGGAGACGTCCTCACCGGCGCGGTGGCTGCCCTGCTCGCCGCCGGCCTCGGACCGTTCGAGGCCGCCTGGTGCGCAGTCTACGTGCACGGCGTCGCGGGGGCCGAGGCGGCGCGCCGCATCGGGGGGCCCGGTGTGCTGGCCTGGGATGTCGCGGAGGCCCTGCCCAAGGCGATCACGAAGACGCTCGGAGCCTCGAGCGGGCCTTCAAGTGGTCGATGAGCATGAATAACCCATATCTGCCACCCACTCGGCTCGAGTCCCGGGCCGGAAAGGATCTCAGCAAGGAGGAGATGCTCGAGCGAGGTCATCCCGTGTGGGCGGAGATCGACCTCGGGGCCATCCGCCACAACATCGGGGTGCTTGCAAAGGCCGCGCCGGACGCCGAGGTCATGGGAGTGGTCAAAGGTTTCGGCTACGGTCACGGGAATATCGCCAGCGCCGAGGCGATGCTCGACGGCGGCGCAGTGCGGCTGGGGGTGGCCCGGGTCGCCGAGGCGCTGCATCTCCGGGAAGCCGGAATCGGCGCGCCGATCCACGTTTTCACCGAGCCGCCTCCAGAGGCGGCCGGACTCATGATCGAGCTGCACTTGGTTCCGGCCGTCTATACGCAGACCTTTGCGCGTGCCTTGTCCAGCGCCGCCTGTGCGGCAGGGGCCACGGTGCCCGTCCACTTGAAGCTGGACACCGGCATGCACCGGGTGGGAGTCATAACCGAGGACGTGCCGGCGGTGATGAGCGAGTTGCGATCCCTCCCCGGTATCGAGATCGAAGGAGTGTGGAGTCACTTTGCGGTGGCGGACGTCCCCGGCCACCCTTTCACCCACAAGCAGCTCGATCTCTTCTCCGATCTCGTGGATGGGATCAAGCGGTGGGGCATCGAGCCTCGCTTCAAGCACATGGCGAACTCCGCCGCCACACTGTCTGTGCCCCAAAGTCATTTCGACATCGTCCGGTGCGGGATCGCCGCCTACGGGCTGTGGCCGGGACGGGATCTCGGGTCCCCTGCAGATCTGAGACCGGCCCTGGCCGTGAAGGCGCGGGTGAACATGGTCAAGACCGTGCCGGGGGGCGAGGGCTTGTCCTACGGGCTGAAGTACGAGCTCGACCACACGGCCAGGGTGGTCACCGTCCCCGCCGGATATGCAGACGGATACGATCGTCGCCTTTCCGGGCGCGCCGATGTGCTCATCGGCGGCAAGCGCTACGGGGTGTCCGGCGCCGTGTGCATGGATCAGTTCATGGTCGACGTCGGCCGGGATGAGGTCGAAGCCGGTGCGACGGTGACCCTGCTCGGCCGCGACGGTGGCGAGCAGATAACCGCCGAGGAGCTGGCAGGTCACATCGGCACGATCAACTATGAGGTCACCACCAGGGTGCCCTCGCGCGTGCCACGCCTGTATCTGAACCGGCGTTAGCCTCATACCCGCGCACCTCGCAGCCAAATTCCCAATAGGAGGGAAAAGCGTGTCAGACAAGAGAGTAGAGGCGCTCGCCGACATCCTGGTCGATTATTCGACCGCGGTGAAGTCCGGAGATCTTGTGGCGATCCGAGCGTCCTACGTCGCCGAGCCGCTGATCCTCGCCCTGTACCAGAGGTGTCTCGAGCGCGGCGCCCATCCGACGATCCGGGCTTCTGTTCCGCGGGCCGAGCCACTCTTCTATCGGTTCGCGCAGGAGCATCAGCTCGAGTACGTGTGGGAGAGCGATCGATGGATGGTTGAGAATCTCGATGTCTCGTTCGCAGTTATCGCGGACACGAACACTCGCCAGCTTTCGAAGACCGATCCAACCCGCCAGCAGATCTCTACCCGAGCGCGCAAGCCGCTACTCGACCGCTACCTGCAGCGCGCTGCGGACGGGGAGTTCCGTTGGAACGTGACGCTTTTCCCAACAGAGGCTCACGCAATGGAGGCCGAGATGAGCCTCGCCGAGTACGAGGACTTCTATTACGGGGCGTGTCTGGTGGACCTGGCGGATCCCGTCAGCGAATGGAAGCTTATGGCCGAACGTCACGCCAAGCTCATCGAATGGATGAACGGCCGGAACCAGGTTCACATCGAGGGTGAGGGCACCGACCTCATCCTCGAGGTGGGGGGACGGACGTTCGTGGCCGCCGACGGCGAGTGCAACTTTCCCGACGGGGAGATCTTCACCGGTCCGATAGAGGACAAGACCCGCGGCTTCGTGACCTTCAGCTTTCCTGCGATCTACGGAGGCCAGGCGGTCGAGGACATCCGTCTCGAATACGACGCCGGCCGGGTCGTCAACGCATCGGCGCGCCGCAACGAGGAATTCCTAATCAAGACCCTCGACACGGATCCCGGCGCGCGCGTCCTGGGCGAGTTGGGTATCGGCACCAACTTCGGGATCCCGGACTTCACCGGCGAGATCCTGCTCGACGAGAAGATCGGCGGAACGGTCCATCTCGCAAGCGGCGCGTCGTACCCGGAGACCGGTGGCGTCAACGAGTCGGCGGTTCATTGGGACATGGTTTGTGATCTCCGCAAGGGCGGGCGCATCACTGTGGACGGCGACATCCTGATGGAGGATGGCAAGTTCACCGTGTGAAACAGTCGCTCCCTCTGCGTTGAAAGGCCATCCTAGAGGGGTCCAAATGCTAAAAAAGACGGTAGGACCATCACTTGGAGATTGACCCCCCGGCGCGCCTTGCTTAGTCTCGGCCCATGTCCACGACCTACGGCCCGGAGGGCGCAGTTCGTCCCGATATAGACGCCGTGCGGAGTCAGGCACTCGGCTGCACCAAGTGTCGTCTCGCTGAGGGGCGAACGCAGGTCGTGTGGGCCGACGGCAACCTGGACGCGAACCTGCTGTTCATCGGCGAAGGGCCGGGGTTTCACGAGGATAAACACGGCCTGCCGTTTGTCGGCGCCGCCGGGCAGCTCCTCGACCGGCTACTCGGCGAAATTGGCCTCGACCGGTCGCAGGCGGCGATCGTCAACGTCGTCAAGTGCCGGCCGCCCGGTAACCGCGATCCGTTGCCCGACGAGATCGAGGCATGCCGCCCCTACCTCGAGGCACAGCTCGCTTACATGCGGCCCCACGTCATAGTGACCCTCGGCAACTTCGCCACCCAATTCATACTCGACCAGCGCATCGGCATCACACGTGCACGCGGGCACCGGTACGACCGGCGGGGGGCAACGGTGATTCCAACCTTTCATCCGGCGGCTGCACTGCGGGGTGGCCGATTCGGCGGGACGAATCCAATCGACGCCATCCGAGCCGATCTACAGGAGGTTAGGAAGGCATTGGAGGAGGCTGCTCGCGCCGGGCAACACGAGGGCGCGCACGCCGTGGACATCGAGGACCACGGCGAGCAGCTCGGGCTCTTCTAGGCCCACGCCGGCGGTGCTGTCGCTCGTCTCCCATGCTGCTCGGGAGACGCGGATGCTTGGGGCCGCCCTCGGACCCGAGCTCGCACCCGGCGACATCATCGCCCTGGGCGGAGAGCTCGGAGCGGGAAAAACCGTTTGGGTCCAGGGTCTGGCGGCCGGGTTAGGCGTGACCGCCATGGTGACGAGCCCGACCTTCATCCTGGCGCACGAATATCACGGTCGGCACCGCCTCTTGCACATCGATGTCTACCGGCTCGAGTCCTTTGGAGAGCTCGTCGACCTCGGGTTCGAGGAATGGCTGGAGTCGGACGCGATCATGGTCATCGAATGGGGTGACGCAGTCGGGCCTCTCCTCCCGGATCGCCGGCTCGAGGTCGACATCCGGCTGGGCGACCGGCCCGAAGAGCGTTCCCTCAGCTTTCGTCCCGGAGGCCGTGAGTGGGTGGCTAAGCTCTTTCGGATGAACCTGACTGCACAGGAATTACTGGCGTCTCCGGACGCTCCGCCGCCGGGCTGATGCTGGTCTTGGGCATCGAGACATCGACACGCCAGGCCAGCGTCTCAATCGGCTCGGGGGAAGGGGTGGTGGCCAGCGCGCTGGTGGCACGCAGGCCGAACTACGTCGAATTCCTCCTGCCGGCGATCGAGTTTTGCCTCGACGGCGCCGGGCTCGTCTACAACGACGTGGAGGGCATAGCCGTCAGCCGCGGTCCCGGTCTGTTGACCGGTCTGCGGGTGGGAGTGGCGACCGCCAAGGCGCTTGCACAGGCGCTGTCGTTGCCCATCGTAGGCATGGCGAGTCTCGATCTATTGGCATACGAGCTTCGTTACTCCCCAAAGACGATCTGCGCCATGCTTGATGCCCGCAGGGGCGAGGTCTATTACGCTCTGTACCGTACGAGCCCCGGTGGCATCCAGCGAATGAGTGACTACATCCTGGCAAAGCCCGAGCAACTGGCTCTCGGAATAGCCGCCCGCAGCGATGACATGCTTCTCGTGGGTAACGGCGCGCTCTTGTACCGGGAGGTCTTTGTCGCCGCGGACGCGGGGGTGGAGATCGGAACGGTGAGCGACGCCTTTCCCAACGCGGTGGCGCTTGTGGAGTTGGCGGCCGCTCGCATGATGCGGCGCGACTTCGACAGCTTGACCGGACTGAACCCCATGTATCTCCGCCGGTCCGCTCGGCCCATCGAATGGGATCGGATGCGCGGGAGACGGCCGGCATGACCGCTCTGGCGCGGGAGCCGGACAGGCAAATCGACATCGAATTGGCCAAGATGCGCCGCAGGGATCTGCGCCGCGTGCTGGCCATCGAAGGGGCGGTCTATCCCAGGCCGTGGAGCCGCTCACTGTTCCTCTCCGAGCTTGCGCAGAGGCACACTCGGACCTACCTCGTGGCGCGCCACGAGGGACAGGTGGTCGGTTATGCGGGGATGATGTTCACCAGGAAAGAGGCCCACGTCACCAACATTGCGGTCGCCCCGGAGCGGCACGGTGCCGGCATCGGCGCTCGGCTCCTGCTGACTCTCGTTACCGAAGCCATCGCACGAAGCTGTGAGAGGATCTCGCTTGAGGTAAGGGTCTCGAACGGCGTCGCCCAGAACCTCTACGAGAAGTTCGGTTTTTCTGTGGAGGGCGTGCGCAAGGGCTATTACGCGGAAACGAACGAAGACGCTTTCGTGATGGTGGTCGAGGATGCGCTGTCGACGGATTACCGGCTCAGGCTGCAATCGATTCGCGACGAGTTGAGAGAGGCGTCCCCGGGGGACACATTCGGTGAGTGATGCCGTCCTCACGCTGCCTTCGGTAGACGCGGGGGAAGCCCCCAAGACGGAGTGGGATGACGATTCGCTCGTGCTAGGAATCGAGACCTCGTGCGACGAGACGTCTGCATCGGTGATCGAGGGCGGCCGCCGGATCCTGTCCAACGTGATCGCCTCCCAAAATGACCTGCACGGCGACTACGGCGGCATCGTCCCAGAGATCGCGGCGCGTGCCCACGTTGAAGCTCTCACGCCCGCCATCGCCGAGGCGCTTGTGGGCGCCGACGTGACCCTGTGGGATCTGGACGCCGTCGGGGCGACCCTGGGTCCGGGCCTGGCCGGCTCGCTGCTGATCGGAGTTGCCGAGGGCAAGGCGCTGGCGGCGGCTCTGGGGATTCCTTTCGCGGGCGTCAACCACCTCGAGGCCCATCTCTATTCGGCACTGCTCGCAGATCCAGAGGCGCGCTGGCCCGGGGTCGCGCTGGTCATCTCGGGCGGCCACACCCTGCTGGTCCACGTTCGGGATCACGGCGACTATGACCTTCTGGGAGGCACCCTCGATGACGCAGCCGGCGAGGCGTTCGACAAGGTCGCTCGCTTCCTCGGCTTGGACTACCCGGGCGGGCCGGAGATCGACCGGTTGTCGCTCCTCGGGGACCCCGAGGCGATCCGCTTCCCCCGGGCGATGCTGCGCGCTCCGGGTTTTGACGTCTCCTACTCGGGCCTCAAAACCGCCGTGGTCAACTACGTCCGGCGCGCCGAGACGGCCGGGCAAGAGATCGTGGTGGAGGATGTCGCAGCGTCTTTTCAGCAGGCGGTCGTGGACGTTCAGGTGGCCAAGACCATCGCCGCGGCCGAGCACACCGGGGCGCCGAGGGTCTTCCTCTGCGGGGGTGTGGCTGCGAACTCCGGCTTGAGAGGGGACCTTGCGGCTGCCTGCGCCGAGCGGGCCATGGACTTCCACGTCCCGCCGCCCGAGCTGTGCACCGACAACGCCGCAATGGTCGGCGCGTGCGCCACGGCGATGCTGCGCCGGGGTTTGAGAACCCGCCTGGATGCCTCACCGGATCCGAACCTACCGCTGGTCTCCCGGGCCTAACGCCCTCGCGGCAGGTGGGACGGCGCTTCGGGCAGAACGCACCCTCTTATGGTGGAGGCGACGGACCGCTTCACCGTGAAGCTTGTCGGAGGGTCAGCGAGGCAAGAAATGGAGCGAGTTCAGCACGTCCCACGCCAGCTGAGCGCGGGCCGCGTCCCCAAATGCTTGCTCACCCATGCCGACGAACGCATAGATCCCGCGACCCGAATCGCCGAACCGCAGCCACCAGGCGCGGATGCCGGAAATGCCGAGGCTTCTCCCCTCAGGATCGGGGCAAAATCGGGCGAAGTCCTCGCCGCACAGCGTTGACGGCTCGAAGCGATCCGGCCGGTCGGGAAATCCCGGCCCGTCCTCGCCGCCATCGTTCACCCAGATGAAGATGTCGTTCGGACCGAGGTCGTCGATCGCGTTGCTCGGGACTTGGGCGTCGATCACGGCTTCTCCGCCGGGACGGAGCTGGTACGTCGCCAGCGCGAGGATCTCAAATGGCGAGTCCACCCAGGTGTTGATTCGTTCGTCGGCCGCGATCCAGTCGACCGGGTAGGTGACCGTGAAAAGATCGTCCTCGTCGTGGAGCGTCGTGCGTTCCCCGTCGGTCTCGGTCCAACGCTCGACGTCCGCAAGCCGGACCGAATCGGCGATGGAAGCGGCCGCAGCCTGGTCCTCCTGCAACGCTGCCGGTCCTAGCCACTCGACCACGCCGAAGCACAGCGTGCCCCCGCACCGCAGCCGCTCTCTGAAGGTCCAACCGGGGCTCTGGGCGTCCTCGACGAACGCTCCCGGGCCTCGGGACTCGTCCCCGGTCGAGCCGTGGCTCCAGAATCGTTCCACAAGAACGACGGCGCCCGCGTCGCCGAGGTCCGACGTGAACTCGCTGTTGCCTCCGGAGTTCGGACCGTATTCGCCCGCGCTCTCCGGGAGCGACCCGTTGACTACCGTAGTGCGGAGCATGTTCGCCATGAGCTCGGGGCCGGCGCGCCGAGTCGTCTCGACCCCCCAATCGGATGGGTACTCGAAGGTCCACGGCGCCTCTCGAGACGCGAAGGTGGCCGGGGACGATTCCGCGGCGGGCGCGGGTCCCTTTGATGTCGGAGCAAGGAGGTGCTGCACGAAGAAGAGTGCGGTAATTGCGACACCGATCAGCGCTCCGCTTGCACCTCGGCGGATCCACCTTCTTCGGTTTCCGCGCCTGCGGATGTCTGTGGTCGGAGGAGGAGTTGGGACATCGATTCGGTCGGGCAGGTCTCTGAGGGCGGTTTGCAGATTCTCAGACATCGGATACCTCCAACAGCGGGCGCAGACGAGTTCGCGCCTGCGCTAGATGGGCTTTCACCGTTCCCTCGCTGACATTCATGAGGCGAGCGACTTCTGGCAGGGGAAGATCTCCGAGGTAGTGCAGGATGACGGCGGTTCTTTGCCTGGGAGCGAGTTGGCGAAGTGCTCCTAAGACGTCAAGGCGGTCGGCCGTAGGCGGGTCCTGGGCACAGACGGATCCCCGTTCAGTGATCAGGAACGGCTTCCTGCGAAGGGACAGGTTCATCGCTGTGGTCATCACCCATCCTTCGACCCAGGGCTGGTTCCGCAGACGGTTCCACCGGGCAAAGGCTCGGACGAATGCCTCCTGTGTGGCATCAGCGGCGGTGTCGGGTCGGCCGCTGAAGGCCAGTCCCGCTGCGTAGACATTGCGGTACGAGCCCGTGTAGAAGTCATCGAAGTCCAGTTCGGAGCCTCCTGATAGGCCGATACGACACCGTCCTCAGTAAAGCGCGCGGGGCTGCTGATGGGTTAGTCCCCGCCCCCGCCGCTCGAAGCGGGGCGGCCGCCGGATGCGTGGCCCTGCGGCCGGTTGACCGCAGGTCCCCTCCGGTTTAGGCTTAGCACTCGGCACACAAGAGTGCTAAACGAATCCAGATCGATTCAGGAGGTTGAACATGGCAACAGGAACCAAGACCAACGTGCGTCCGCTCGAGGACCGTATCCTGGTCCGTCCCGAAGAGGGTCAGGAAACCACCATCTCCGGCATCGTCATCCCGGACACGGCCAAGGAGAAGCCCCAGGAGGGCGTCGTACTGGCGGTCGGCCCCGGCAAGCGCAACGAGGACGGCGACCTCGTCGCCCTCGATGTCAAAGAGGGTGACCGCGTTCTCTATTCGAAGTACGGAGGCACCGAGATCACCGTCGACGGCGAAGACCTTCTCATCCTGTCGTCCCGCGACGCCCTTGCGGTGCTCGGCTAGTCACTCGAAGCCTTCGGGCAGCTTAAGGAGTTAACTGAATGCCAAAGATAGTCAAGTTCGAAGAGGACGCGCGGCGGCGCCTCGAGTCCGGAGTCAACCGGCTGGCGGATGCCGTCAAGGTGACCCTCGGCCCGCGTGGTCGCAACGTCGTCCTCGACAAGAAGTGGGGCGCTCCCACGATCACCAACGACGGCGTCACCATCGCCAAGGAGATCGAGCTGGACGACCCCTGGGAGAACATGGGCGCACAGCTCGTCAAAGAGGTGGCGACCAAGACCAACGACGTAGCGGGCGACGGCACGACCACCGCGACCGTTCTGGCTCAGGCCATGGTCAAGGCGGGCCTTCAGAATGTCGCCGCCGGCGCCAACCCGATGGCCCTCAAGCGGGGCATCGACAAGGCGACCGCAGCCGCAGTCGAGGCCATCAAGTCGCAGGGACGCGACGTCGAGGGCCGCGAGCAGATCGCCCACGTCGCGGCGATCTCGGCCAACAACGACAGCGAGATCGGCGAGATGGTCGCCGAGGCGATGGACAAGGTGGGCAAGGACGGAGTCATCACCGTCGAGGAGTCCAACTCCTTCGGTATCGATCTCGAGCTCGTCGAGGGGATGCAGTTCGACAAGGGCTACATCTCGCCGTACTTCGTCACCGACCAGGACCGTATGGAGACCGTGCTCGAGGATCCCTACATCCTTATCGCTCAGCAGAAGATCTCCTCGGTCCGTGACCTCCTGCCGATCCTCGAGAAGGTCATGCAGGGGGGCCGCCCGCTTCTCATCATCTCCGAGGACGTCGAGGGCGAAGCCCTCGCCACCCTGGTGGTGAACAAGATCCGCGGCACCTTCAAGGCCGCTGCGGTCAAGGCTCCAGGGTTCGGCGATCGCCGTAAGGCCATGCTCCAGGACATCGCGATCCTGACCGGTGGTCAGGTGATCTCCGAGGAGATCGGCCTGAAGCTCGAGAACGCATCGATCGACCTCCTTGGGCAGGCGCGCAAAGCGGTCATCACCAAGGACAACACGACCGTTGTCGAGGGCCAGGGCGACGCCGATGAGATCTCCGGCCGGATCGACCAGATCCGTGCCGAGATCGATCGCACGGACTCGGACTGGGACCGGGAGAAGCTCCAGGAGAGGCTGGCGAAGCTCGCCGGCGGTGTCGCGGTTCTCAAGGTCGGGGCCGCGACGGAGGTCGAGCTCAAAGAGAAGAAGCATCGCATCGAGGACTCCGTTTCGGCCACACGAGCTGCGGTCGAAGAGGGAATCGTCCCCGGCGGCGGCACCACACTGGTGCGAGCGCGCGAGTCGGTGGAGGCACTCGACCTCGAAGGCGACGAGCTTGCGGGTGCCCGGGTTGTTCTGTCGGCGCTGGATGCACCTCTGCGCTGGATCGCACAGAACGCCGGTTTCGAGGGTGGCGTAGTGGTCGATCGGGTTCGCAACGAGAAGCCCGGGCACGGCCTCAACGCAGCCACCGGCCAGTACGTCGACCTGACGTCCGACGGCATCATCGATCCCGTGAGAGTGACCCGCTCCGCGCTCGAGAACGCAGCGTCCATCGCCTCGCTGTTCCTCACGACCGAGGCGGGCATCGTCGAGAAGCCCGAGGAGGAGGCGCCAGCTCCCGCCGGTGGTCACGACCACGGCATGGGCGGCATGGGCGGCATGGGTGGCATGGGTGGCATGGGTGGCATGATGTAACGCCTCTTTCAGGCGCACCGAAGCCCGGCTCCCGCGTGGGGCCGGGCTTCTCTAGTCCACCCTTCCGGTAATGGGTGGTCTTGGCCAGGGTTTTGTGCAGGGCGCGAAAGAATCTCGGCCGGCCCCCTTGCCAACCGGGTGAGCGTTACGTAACTTGATCCTTGCATCCGTTGAGTTGTAAACCGGCGCAAGTCGGGAAGAAGGCTCGGCGGGTGCATTTTCTTTGCCCGGATGACTGCCCCTGCCGATCGGATCGGCCCGGCGCCTGCTCCGAAAGGGGCGCAGCGGCCGGAGGCGCGCCCGCCCGACCCCTTTCTTGGGGCCGAACGGTTGCCCCCCGATTATTTCGGCCCAGGGTTTGGCCTTCAGCTATCGGAACGTACGTTCGCGTCCTGATCAGCCTCTGAGCCACGAGCCGCACTTGTCCTGCCGTCGGGCCCCGGGCCGGCAGCTCCCGCCCGTTGCGGGCCCGGCCTGTTATTCTGAGAGTGTCATAGGAGTGCCGATGAGAGTGCACTGGGAGTGTCTGCGAAAGGGCAGCCCCTTTCCATCCGTGACACCCTGACCCTTCGTAGAGATCCATTGGCCACATAAGGAGAATCCATGCCGAACACCCTCAAAGACGTTTCAGGCTTCCCGCCCCACGGAGGCGCCCTGGAATTGCGGATGGCAAACGCAGACGAGCGCCGTGAGCTGGACGCCAGGGCCGCTTCGCTGCCGACGATCGAAGCGAAGTCCCGGCGTGTGCTCTCGGATCTTGAGCTGCTTGCAATCGGTGCGGTCTCGCCGAACCGAGGGTTCATGACCCAGTCGGACTACAACCCCGTGGTTGACGAGATGCGGCTCGCAAGCGGGCTGCCCTGGAGCCTTCCCATCACCCTGTCGGCTACCGACGAGGAGGCCCAGGTGCTCGAACCCGGTAAGCAGGCAGCAATAACGCACGAAGGTCGAACCGTTGCGATCATCGACGTCGAAGAGGTCTACGGATACGACGTGCGGCATGAGGCCGAGCACACCTATCGCACCACCGACGAGAAGCACCCGGGCGTCGCCTATCTCTATGAGCAGGGCCCGCACTACGTGGGTGGTGAGGTAACGGTGCTGGAGAACATCTTTCTGAGCGAGTTCGCCAACTACCGGCTGACACCGGTTCAGCTGCGCGATGCCGTTGCACAGCGTGGGTGGAAAACGGCAGTTGCTTTCCAGACCCGAAACCCGATTCATCGTGCGCATGAATACCTCACGAAGTGTGCGCTCGAGATCGTGGATGGACTTGTAATCCATCCGCTCGTCGGCGGCACCAAGGGGGACGATATACCCGCCGAGGTTCGCATGCAGTGCTACGAGGTCCTGATGGAGAAGTACTACCCGCCGGACCGAGTCATCCTCTCGGTGTTCCCGGCCGCTATGCGGTACGCGGGACCGCGCGAGGCGATCTGGCACGCGCTCCTGCGCAAGAATTACGGCATGACGCACTTCATCGTGGGCCGCGATCACGCAGGAGTAGGCGACTACTATGGGAGCTACGATGCCCAGGAGGTCTTCGAAGAGTTCGATGCAGGGGAGCTAGGCATCTGGCCGCTGAAATTCGAACACTCCTTCTGGTGCAACGAGTGCGAGCAAATGGCTTCCGCCAAGACCTGCCCGCACGGCAAAGAAGATCGGGTGTTTCTGTCGGGTACGCAGGTCCGCCGAATGCTCACCAACGGTGAGGAGCCCTCGCCTCAATTCTCTCGTCCCGAGGTAGCGCGCATCCTCATCGACGCAGAACGCGCCAAAGTCAACGCCGATAACTGAAAAGGGGCGGGCAAAGAGTATGCGAATGCTAGACAAGCTGAAGAGGAAGAAGGACGAGCGGATGCCGGCGGCCCAGCCTGCGCCCACCGTGTCCAAGGAGCGTGGTCGTAAGGTCATGGTTTTGGGGTTGGACTGTGCTCCGCCCCAACATGTATTCGAGGAATATGCATCCGATATCCCGAACCTGACGAAGCTCCGCGAGAACGGTGTGTGGGGCCCGCTGGAGTCGATCGTCCCACCGATCACCGTGCCGGCCTGGATGTGCATGATGACATCAAAGGATCCCGGGACCCTGGGGATCTACGGCTTCCGCAATCGCAAGGACCACTCCTACGACGGCCTTTCGTTTGCAACGTCGTGGGCCGTGAAAGAGCCGACGGTGTGGGACATTCTCTCGGAAGCAGGCAAAGACTGCATCGTGATGTCGGTTCCTCCTTCCTATCCGCCGAAGGCTCTGAACGGAATACAAATCGGATGCTTTCTGACGCCGAGCAACGATGCGGATTACACCTATCCGAAGGAGCTCAAGGCGGAGCTCGAGCAGAACGTGGGCGACTATGTATTCGACATCCGTAACTTCCGCACGGACAACACGCAGTACATCATCGATGAGGCCTACAAGATGACCGAGCAGAGGTTCAAGACTGCCGAGTACCTGTTGTCGAACAAGCCGTGGGACTTCTTCGTCATGGTGGAAATGGGACCTGACCGGTTGAATCACGGCATATGGAGCTTCATCGATCCCGCGCATCCACGCTTCGTACCCGACAACCCGTACCGGGAGTCGTTGCGCGACTACTACCGCTATCTCGACGGGAAGATCGGCGAGGTACTGGACAAGCACGCCGACGATGACACCACTGTTCTGGTGGTCTCCGATCACGGGGCGAAGGCCATGGTCGGCGGCGTCTGCTTCAATGAGTGGCTGCAAACAGAAGGCTACCTTGCCTTCGAGAACGAGTATCCATCCGAGATAACTGCTATCGATCGCATGAAGATCGATTGGAGCAAGACCAAAGCATGGGGCGATGGCGGTTACTACGGCCGTTTGTTCTTGAACGTCGAAGGTCGCGAGCCTTCTGGTGTAATACCTGAAGCCGAATACGAAGCGACGCGGGAAGAACTGATCCACAAGATCGAGGCGATGGTGGACCACGATGGCAATCCTATGGGAAACAAAGCCTGGAAGCCGGACGCACTCTACACATCACAGAAGGGTGTCGCACCCGATCTTATCGTCATCTTCGGTGAGCTCAAGTGGCGCTCCGTTGGCTCTCTCGGGCATAACTCGATGTACACATTCGAAAATGACACCGGGCCCGATGAAGCCAACCACGCCGAGCGCGGGATCTTCATGATGAACAACGCCCCCGGTCAGCCGGTCGGCGAACGTTCCGGGTTGCACCTCTGGGATGTGCACTGCACGATTCTTGATTTGTTTGGGCTTGAGCCCGCACAAGGAGCGCTCGGTAGGAGCGCATTGCGTAACTGACCGAAACGACAGAAAGAGAGATCACCATGAAGCAGGCAAACCGCGAGCGCGGTTGTGTCATCTGGTTCACAGGGCTTTCGGGCTCCGGCAAGACCACTATTGCCCGTGAGCTCGAGAACCAACTTCTGGCGGCGGGCGTGCCCGTTGAGATCCTGGACGGTGACATCGTCCGGGAGAACCTGTCCAAGGGCCTGGGTTTCTCCAAGGACGACCGCGACATCAACGTCCGCAGGATCGCCTTTGTGGCGCACCTTCTGCAGCGCAACGGTGCATTCGTGATCACCGCTGCCATATCCCCCTACAGGAACATCCGCCAGGAAGCACGCACGATGGCCAAGGACTTCGTCGAGGTCTTTGCTGCCGCGTCGCTGGAGACCTGCGAGGAGCGGGACGTCAAGGGCCTCTACGCCAAGGCTCGTGCAGGAGAGATCAAGGAGTTCACCGGCGTCAGCGACCCGTACGAGGCCCCTGAGGCACCCGAGGTCACCTGCGACACGGCGAACGAGACCGTGGAGGAATCGACAAGGAAGGTCATCGACAAGCTCGTAGAGCTCAAGTATCTGGAGGCATGAGCCCGATGATCGACCTGCATGCCCACACCACCGTCTCGGACGGCGGGGATTCACCGTCGGAACTGGTCCGGAAGGCAAGCGACGTGGGCTTGCAGGCGATTGCAGTTACCGATCACGACAACGACCAGGGGTGCGACGAGGCCGTTGCCGAAGGGCGGCGGCTCGGAATCGAGGTCATCCGGGCGGTCGAGATCTCCTGCGATGTCGAAGACCTGAGCACTCGGGGCTACCATCCCATCGGGAGGCCGACCATGCACCTGCTGGGGTACTTCATCCCCGAGGGCCACAATCGCCTGTCCGCAGCCTTGTCCGAGCTCCAGCACGCCCGCCTGAATCGCAACCACATCATCGTGGAGCGCCTGAACGAGCTCGGGGTCCCGGTGACCTTCGAAGAGGTCGAGCACGAGGCCGGCGGCCCGGGCGCACAGATAGGCCGTCCGCACTTTGCGGCGGTTCTGGTGCGTCACAACGCGGTGCCCGACTATCAGAGCGCCTTCGACGACTACCTGGCCAAGGGGGCGAAGGCCTACATCGGCCGCAAGCTCTACAAGCCCGTGGAGGCGACGGAGCTGATGATCTCAGCCGGCGTCGTCCCGGTACTTGCGCACCCGTCCTCTCTCGGTCTGGATGCCGAGGAGTTGGAGAGGTTCGTCGATGAGCTCGTCGTTGCCGGATTGAGGGGTATCGAGGGTTATCACGGTGATCTCTCGACAGCCGATCAGGAGCCGATCAGGGAGCTGGCGCGTAGCAAGAACCTGATCGTGTCGGGCGGCAGCGACTACCACGGGGACATGCGGCCCGACCGCTCGCTCGCGGGAGGCAAACGGGGGGTCACCGTTCCCGAGGCCGCCCTGGATGAGCTTAGGGCTGCCTCAGAGACTCTGAAGGCTAGAGTCGCCTGATATTTGAGGGACCCCGCCAAGGGTCATCAAGCGCAGTTGGGCCAGCGGCTCGCCTGGCCGTCGGCGATCAGACTCGCTGCCGCCCGGGCTTGAGCGGCCGGGTCGAATATCGGGCCCGAGCCGTAGGCGGCCCAGGTCTGCTCGTCGAACTGAAACAGCCCGTAATAGCCTGCCGAGTTCACCGCCCCCGGGTCGAGCCCGGACTCGCACTCCGCCACCGAGACAAGATAGGCCCCATCCAGGCCGTATTCGGCGGCCGCGGCATAGATGATCTCGGTGATCGAACCGGTAGGCGCGGACGCCGCGGCCTCTTCGGGGCCGGCGGCCTCACTCTCGCGTGCCACCACGGTCACCTCGGGCTCGGGCCGTTCGGGAGCCGGCCGGACGTCGAACACACGACGGCGAAAGCGCACCATGCCCTTGAGGCTCTCGCTGCTCTCCAGACCACGGTGAGCCGAAGCCCCGATGATGGTGGCGCCGGTCACCGAGCGCGGAAGAGCAGCCTTCGCGGTTCCCCCGGATGGGGCCAACCCCAAAATCATCGGACCCACCAGCCCCAGCACAGGCAGGGCGAGTAGTCGATGCCATAAGCGTTTCAAGTTTTGTACCTCCCGTAGCGTCGTCCTATAGGCCACCCCCCAGTGGCACAAGCGGCCGACAGTACACGCCGAAGGCCGGTATGGCAAGGGCGATGGGGGGCTCAGGTGACGGAAAATATCGCCAAAATGTGCCCAGGTGGTGACTGTATGTCGTGGAAATAGCCGATTCTTGGCTTTGGGTGGAGATCGAGAGTGGTGGCTGGTTACAGGAGGCGGAGCGTCCTATCCTGGTGCGATGCCCCGAGCTCTCATTACCGGCGTCACCGGACAGGACGGTTCCTATCTGGCGACGCTGCTGTTGGAAAAGGGCTACGAGGTGCACGGGCTCATACGGCGCGCCTCCTCCTTCAACACCCAACGTCTCGACTCCATCTACCGGGACCCGCACGAGTCCGGGGTCCGGTTCTTCATGCATTACGGCGATCTTTCGGATTCGGGCTCGTTGGTGAACCTCATCCGGGGGCTCGAACCTAACGAGATCTACCACCTCGGGGCGCAGAGCCACGTGAAGGTGTCGTTCGAGATACCCGAGTACACGTCTGACGTCACCGGCATGGGCACGGTCCGGATCCTCGAGGCGATCCGAGCCTCGGGCGTGCAGACCCGCTTCTACCAGGCGTCATCGTCGGAGATCTTCGGCCTTTCGATGCCCCCGCAGGGCGAAACCACTCCGTTTCACCCCCGAAGCCCGTACGGAGTGGCCAAAGTATTTGCCCATTGGATGACGATCAACTACCGAGAGTCCTACGGGTTGTTTGCTTCAAACGGGATCCTGTTCAACCACGAAAGCCCCCGCAGAGGGGAAACGTTCGTGTCGCGCAAGATCACCCGGGCAGTTGCACGCATCAAAGCCGGCCTCCAGGACAAACTCTATCTCGGCAACCTCGACTCCAAGCGGGACTGGGGCTATGCGCCGGAGTACGTCGAAGCCATGTGGCTGATGCTCCAGCAAGGGGCACCGGACGATTTCGTGATTGCGAGCGGAGAGGCCCATACGGTTCGAGAGTTCGCTCAGCGTGCATTCGAACACGCCGGCCTTGACTCGGAGCGCCATGTCAAGATCGATCCCCGCTACTACCGGCCGGCCGAAGTCGATCATTTGATGGGCGATCCCTCGAAGGCATTCAGGGAGCTGGGCTGGAGGCCTCGAACGGGATTTCAGGAGCTTATAGAGCTCATGGTCGACGCCGACATCCAGCTGCTCGACGATGAGCTGAGCGGGCGGCTCGTGTCCCAGGACCGCGAACATTGACGCAACCTCACCGGACATGCTGAGAGCCCAAAGGAGATGAGCGGCGTGGAGATGGAGATAGGCATCGGAAAGTCGGGTCGGAGAGCCTACGGGTTGGACGATATTGCCATCGTCCCCTCTCGAAGGACGCGCGACGCCGACGACGTGGACATCTCCTGGGAGATCGACGCGTTCAAGCTCGAGCTTCCCCTCATGGTTTCCGCCATGGACGCCGCAGTCTCACCCCAGAGCGCCATCGAGATCGGCCGCCTCGGGGGAATGGCGGTGCTGAACCTGGAGGGGATCCAGACGCGCTATGAGGATCCCGGCTCGGTGTTGGCCGAGATTTCCGAATTGTCCGACGACAAGGCCACATTGCGGATGCAGGAGCTCTACCGGGAGCCGGTGAAAGAGGAGCTCATCTCCGAGCGCATCCGCTCCATCAAGGAGGGCGGTGTCCTGGCGGCCGCCTCGCTGACACCGCAGAAGGTCGAGATGTGGCACAAGATTGCGCTCGAAGCGGAGCTGGACGTGCTGGTCATTCAAGGCACCGTCGTGTCTGCCGAGCATGTCTCGTCCAAGACCGAGCCTCTGAATCTGAAGCGCTTCATATCCACCTACGAGCTGCCGGTGATAGTCGGGGGCTGCGCTTCCTACTCCACTGCATTGCACCTGATGCGCACCGGGGCTATGGGTGTTCTCGTGGGTGTCGGTCCGGGGGCCGCCTGCACGACCCGCGGCGTGATCGGCGTGGGCGTCCCACAGGCCACTGCGATTGCCGATGCTGCCGGCGCTCGTATCCGGCACCTCGATGAGACCGGTCGTTACTGTCATGTGATAGCGGACGGTGGAATGCGCACCGGCGGGGACGTCGCCAAAGCGATCGCCTGCGGCGCCGACGCCGTCATGATCGGTTCACCCATCGCCTCTGCCGCCGAAGCCCCAGGCCGCGGGTACCACTGGGGCATGGCGACGTTCCATCCAACGCTGCCGCGCGGTGCACGCGTGAAGACCTCGACCATCGGAACCCTGCAAGAGATCTTGATTGGCCCGGCGCGACAGAACGACGGGCGACTCAATCTCTTCGGGGGGCTCCGCACGAGCCTTGCTACGTGCGGATACGCAAACATCAAGGAGTTTCAGAAGGCCGAGGTGATGATTGCCCCGTCGCTCGCTACCGAGGGCAAGGCTCTTCAGCGCGCTCAGGGCGTCGGTATGGGGACCTAACTCCCGGGGAGAGTGTGCTTGAGCCCCCGACAAACCATTCCTTTGCCCACCCGGTATCCCGGTCCCCTGTTGGTGTGTAGCATTGCCTCCCTATGGGGCAGGCAAAGAACGTTGCATCTTTGATCGATCTCGGCGAGCGTGTGATGAACGACTCGACCCACGTGTTCGAGGATCACGATCATCGCCAGGAAGCCGAAGAGCTGCTTGCCCTTTGTCTGAAGGTAGAGCCCGACGAGCTGGACGACCTCTACGAGCCTGGGCCGCGCATCATGGAGCGTTACCTGTCGATGGTGGCGCGCCGGGCGGGCGGTGAGCCGCTTCCCTTCATCACGGGTCGCATCGAGTTCTACGGGCTCGACCTCGAGGTCCGCCCCGGCGCGTTCGTTCCACGGCCCTCATCCGAACTGACCGTCGATCGTGCGGCCCGCCGTTTGCGGAAGCGCCAGAACCCCGTCGTCGTTGACGTGTGCACCGGCGCCGGTCCCATTGCCCTGGCCCTTGGAGATGAGTTCCCCGGCGCCGAGGTCTGGGGGACGGACATCTTGGAAGAGGGGCTCGCTCAAGGTCGTCGCAACGCCAAACACCTCGGGATAAGCAACGTGACCCTCAAGAAGGGTGACATGTACGATGGGCTGCCGGCGCGCCTGCGAGGCTCGGTGGACGTCATCACGGGACACGTGCCGTACGTTCCCGTGGACGAGATCGAGGACCTGCCCAGCGAGGTGAAGGAGTTCGAACCGGTCCACACCCTCAGCGACGGAGCGCCCGGCGACGGGCTGTACCTCATGCGCAAAGCCGTGAATGGAGCGAGCGAGTGGCTCAGACCCGGCGGCTGGTTGCTGCTCGAGGTTTCCGACGACACCACCCCGAAGGTGAGGAAGTTGGTGCGGAAGGCGGGGCTCACAAACGTGGGAGTTGCATCGGATGGGGACGAGCTGAGCGAGGTGGTTGAGGCGCGCCTGGAGCCTGCGGGCCGGGCCAAAGCACGCTGAGCCGACGCCTCTCGCGGTATGGTGAACCGTGCTGGATTCCCCGACGGTTCTGGTAGTTGATTTCGGCGCCCAGTACGCCCAGCTCATCGCCCGGCGCGTGCGAGAGTGCCGGGTTTATTCCGAGATAGTCCCTCATGACACCCCGGTAGCCGAGATCGCTCGCCGGAGGCCGGCGGGCATCGTGCTGTCGGGAGGACCGAAATCGGTCTACTCGCCGGGCGCGCCGGACGTCGATCCGAAGATGTTCGATCTCGGGGTGCCCGTTCTCGGCATCTGCTACGGGCAACAGCTCATGGCGCGGACCCTCGGTGGTGCGGTTGCCCGCACCGGTTCGGCCGAGTTCGGCAGGGCCGACCTCGAGGTGCTGGCGCCGGGCTCGGTTCTGTTTTCCGACCAGCCGGCAGAACAGAGCGTGTGGATGAGCCACAACGACGCGGTCGTCCAGGCCCCTGAGGGCTTTCGCCTGACGGCGTCGACGCAAGCCTCTCCCGTTGCAGGCTTCGAAGCTCCCGAGCGCGGGCTCTACGGCGTGCAGTTCCATCCCGAGGTGGTGCACTCACCTTGGGGAACCGAGGTGCTCAAGAACTTCCTGTACCAAGGCTGTGACCTGTTGCCGAGCTGGACGATGACGTCGATCATCGAATCCGCAACGACGAGCATCAGCCGGGTCGTCGGAACCGACCGTGTCGTGTGTGCCCTTTCGGGGGGCGTCGACTCTTCCGTTGCGGCAGCTCTGGTTCATCGGGCCGTGGACGGTCAGCTGACTTGCGTGTTCGTCGATCACGGCCTCTTGCGTGCGGGCGAGGCGGAGCAGGTCGAGGAGACCTTCCGCCGCAACCTCGCCATCGATCTCGTCCACGTGAAAGCGGCCGACCGGTTTCTGGAGGCTCTGCACGGTGTCGTAGACCCCGAGACAAAGCGGAAGCGCATAGGAGAAACGTTCATCCGGGTCTTCGAGGAAACGGCGCGCGGCGAGCTCGAGGATGCCCGCTGGTTGGTTCAGGGCACCCTCTATCCCGACGTCATAGAGTCCGGAAGCCGGGACGCATCCCGCATCAAGAGCCATCACAATGTCGGCGGTCTGCCCACCGACATGTCTTTCACGTTGGTCGAGCCGCTGCGCAACCTGTTCAAGGATGAGGTTCGCCGTGTCGGGGTGGAGCTGGGCCTTCCCGAGGAGATCGTCTGGCGGCAGCCCTTTCCCGGGCCGGGCCTCGCCGTCCGCATCATCGGCGAAGTGACTGCCGAGAGGCTGGACATCCTGCGCGCCGCCGATGCGATCGTGGTGGACGAGATCAACAAGGCCGGACTGGGGCGAGAGGTCTGGCAGGCTTTTGCGGTGCTTCCAGCGATCCATTCGGTGGGTATCCAGGGGGATGAACGCACCTACGGCTACCCGATCGTGGTTCGAGCCGTCTCGAGCGAGGACGCAATGACCGCCGACTGGGTCCGGATGCCCTTCGAGATCCTCGAGCACATCTCGAGCCGTGTCGTGGGCACGGTGCCGGAGGTCAACCGGGTTGTGTATGACGTAACCTCCAAACCCCCTGGAACCATCGAATGGGAGTGAGCGCGCCGTCAACATCCCACGCGGATCAGTGGAGGTAGGCCGCAAAAACGGTAACGAAGGTGCTTCGGACTACCTCAGCATCCTCTCGGGCACGTCCCAGAACATCATTGGGATCGTTATCGCGGCCATCGCCACTCTCGGGGCAAACGTGCTCATGGGGAGGGTTCTCGGCCCCAGAGGGTTCGGCGTCGTAACCCTCGTCACTCAAGCTGCGTTCGTAATCTCGTTCGCCACGCGCGCCGGGATGGACATGGCGGTATTGCGGGACGTGGCGGTCGAGGCCGGTGTGAGCCGTTGGGACAATATCCGTACACCGGTGGCGCGCGCCGCCTTGATAGCCGTCGGAGTCAGCACCCTGGCTGCCTTTGTGAGCTTTGCTGCGGCCGATGCCGTGCGGAGTCTGTTTTCGATAAGCGACGCGCTCGGACGCTGGGCGGTCGAATCCGCGGTCCTCGGTCTTCCTTTCCTCGCTCTGGCAAATGTTTGGCTGTCTGCGACCCGCGGCCTGAAGATCATGCGCTACACGCTGTATGTGTTTTGGGCGGGGCAGCCACTCGGGTGGCTGATGCTCATGGTCATCGGTTTCCGCTTCTCCGCCACCACTTGGATGGGGGCGGCCACCTACTCGTTGTCGTGGACCGTCGCATCTGTAGCTGCGTACTGGTCGTGGAAGCGCGAGAGCCACACCTGGCCCGTGACCCCGATGGAACAGGGAGCGCTCGGCCGGCTCGTACGATTTGCAGGACCGCGCGCCCCTGCGGCGTTGTTCTCGCAGTTGTTGTTCTGGACCGACCTGTTCGTGCTGACGCGCTATGCCTCCGAGTCGGAGGTCGGGATCTACTCGGCGGCGCTTCGGGGCGGACAGATGATCGTGCTGTTCATTACGTCGGTCAGCCTGATGTTCTCGCCGTTTGTCGCCGACCTTCACAACCGCGGTGAGACGAAACGTCTCGACGGTCTCTTCAAGACCCTGACTCGGTGGACGATTGCCGCCACCATCCCGGTCTTGTTGGTGTTGTCGATAGCGCCGGATTCCGCTCTAAAGGTGTTCGGTTCAAAGTTCGCCGGGGGGCAGACGGCATTGCTGATCCTCCTAGCCGGCCAGTTCGTGAACATCGCCACAGGGAGCGTCGGTTTCGTCCTGATTATGGTGGGCCGCACCGGCTGGGACCTGGTCGTCTATGCGGGATCGCTGATCATGAATTTGGGGATCGCCTTTTGGCTCTGTCCCCGTTACGGCATGGAGGGCGCGGCGATTGCGAACGCGGCCACATTCGCGGTGTCGAAATGGGCTCGCCTCGCGCTCGTCAAGCATTTCGTCGCCATTCAGCCATACGACCGCAACTATCTCAAGCTGATCATCCCCACGGCGGTTGCCTCCGCCGTCATGCTCGGCGTACACCAGATCACCGGCTCCAGGTGGGCTGCCGATTTGCTCGCTATCACCGTTCTGGGCTCCCTCGCGTACGGGATCACCTACCTGTGGTGCGGACTCACTGAAGCCGAACGGCGGGGGATCGCAGGTCTGAAAGCCCGCCTGGCTGCCCGATAATCGATCGTATGGGAGCCGACTATCTGGACGATCTGAACCCCGTACAGCGGGAGGCAGTGGAGATAGAGGGCGGACCCGTGCTCGTGGTGGCGGGCGCCGGGTCCGGCAAGACCCGGGTGCTGACCTACCGGATCGCCCACCTCATCAACGAGGGGGCATCGCCTTTCTCCATCATCTCGATCACCTTCACGAACAAGGCCGCGAATGAGATGAAGCACCGGGTGGCCGCCCTCATCGGACCCGTTGCCAACAGGATGTGGATATCGACGTTTCACTCCGCCTGTGTCCGTATTCTCAGGCGCGAGGCACCCCGATTGGGTTTTCGCTCGTCTTTCTCGATCTACGACGCTGGTGATTCCGACCGGCTGATAAAGATGTGCATGAAAGAATTCGGCATCGACGCCAAGCGCATTCCTCCTCGCGCCGTCGCCGCTACGATCTCCGACGCCAAGAACCGGCTTGTGGACTCGGGCATCTACTCGGATTTTGCGGGCGACTCCTGGCAGCGAACCGTCGCCGAGGTGTACGTCGAGTATCAACGCCGGCTGATCGAGAACTCGGCCATGGATTTCGATGATCTGATAATGCGATCGATCGAGGTCTTCGACCGATACCCGGACGCCTTGCAGCGCCATCAGGAAAGCTTCAAACACGTCTTGGTCGACGAGTTCCAGGATACCAACTTCGCTCAGGCGCGGCTTGCCACGTTGCTGGCGGGGAAGTGGAGAAACATTTTTGTCGTCGGCGATGCGGACCAGGGCATCTACGCATTTCGCGGCGCAACCATCAAGAATTTGCTCGACTTCGAGCGTGACTGGCCGGACGCGCGCGTGATTACCCTCGAGCAGAACTATCGTTCCACCAGCACGATTCTCAACGCGGCCAATGCAGTCATCGAGAACAACGTCATGCGCAAACCCAAGTCGTTGTGGACGGCGGCCGCCGGTGGTGACTTGATCACTCGGTATCACGCCGAGAACGAGCACGATGAGTCCATCTGGCTTACCGGGGAGATACAAAGACTTCGAGATGGCGGGCAGCCGCTCGCCGACATGGCGGTCTTCTACCGCACCAACGCCCAGTCCCGGGTGCTGGAGGAGATCTTCTCGAAAGCCCAACTCCCCTACAGGGTCGTCGGAGGGGTTCGATTCTACGAGCGCAAGGAGGTAAAGGACCTGCTTGCCTGGCTGCGAGCGGCGGTCAACCCTTCTGATGGTGTGAGCGCAGGGCGCGCCGCACAGGCGCCCCGCCGTGGAATCGGCGATGCGTCCCTGGGCCGCCTCGCCCTGTTCGCTCGCGCCAACCAGGTTGATCTCGGCGCGGCTTTTGCCAGGGCTGAAGAGGTCCCCGGTGTCTCCAAGCGGGCACTCGGCGGAATGATGGAGGTCGCCCGCATCTTCGAGGCCATCCGTGCGGCGTCCGGAGGGGGGAAGCCGGTTGCCGAGGTGGTCGAGTTGGCGTGGAATGCAACCGGCTACATGCACGACCTTGCTTCGGAGCGGTCCTTCGAGTCGCTTTCGCGTCAGGAGAACCTGCGTGAGCTCGCCGGAGTCGCGCGTGAATACGATGCAAGCGCCGAGGATCCGAGTCTATCGGACTTTCTGGAGCAGATAGCTCTGATTACCGACACGGACTGGGTCGAGGGGACCGAAGCGGGCGTCACTCTCATGACCCTGCACAACGCCAAGGGGCTAGAGTTTCCGGTGGTGTTCATCGTCGGAATGGAGGAAGGTGTCTTCCCTCACCTGCGGTCGCTCGGCGACCCCGATCAGCTCGAGGAGGAGCGCCGGCTGTGCTATGTGGGCATAACTCGCGCTCGCCAGCGTCTCTATCTTACGAATGCCTGGGCACGCAGCCTCTGGGGTGGGGTGACCTACAATCCACAGTCGCGCTTTCTGGACGAGATTCCTGATGAGCTCGTCAGTGTGTCGCGCAAGAACGAAGGGCGCCGTGGGGTGGAGCGCGACCCGTCTGTGTTCAGTGTGGGCCAGGAGGTCGAGCACTCGCGCTGGGGCCGGGGTGTCATCATCGAGATTGCGCGCTCTGGGGTGGGTATGGAAGCGACCGTGCACTTCTCAACCGAAGGCGACAAGCGCCTCGACCTGAGCCTCGCGCCGCTGAAGCTGGTCACCTAGCGAGACTGGTGCCGAGTGGGTGAGAGATGTGTACCCACTGGCCCTTCAGGTCATCTTTCGATGATGTCGATCGATTCGACATAGACGGGGACTACCGGCTTCACGATCTCCGCGGCCACGCCAGTCTCCGCGGTTTTTCTCTCGGCGATCGCATCCAGAGTCTTTGCCGAACTTTCCGAGGCGCGCCCGAAGATCGTGTACTGCGCGTGCAGACCCGCAGGTTCGGTGGCGCCGCTCAGTGGAGTGGTCGGTTTGTGCACGACGATGAAGAACTGACTGCCGGTGTCGTCGAACTCGCGTTGGTTCGCCAGCGCGACAGTACCGTACACGTACCGCCGCGCGCCGCTGGGGTATGGCCCGTACACCGAGTAGCCGGGGCCGTTGGGCTCCTCTCGTGCGTCGCCGTTGGGATCACCGGTCTGGATGATGTGGTTGCGTTCCACTCGGTGCCAGATGAGTCCGTCGTAGAAGCCCCGGCGCGCCAGAAACACGAAGCTGTTAACTGCTTCGGGAGCTTCGTCTTCGAGTAGGTCGAGCTCGATGGTCCCGCACGAGGTGACGATTTCGGCCCTGTAATCGACGCCGGGATCCAGTATCTTGTCGGCGCCTTCGTATTGGCCGGGGCGCGCCTTCGGCGGTCGCTTGGCTCCGCACGCCGCAGCCGGCCGCGCCACATCGGGCGCGCCGGGGGCCTTGGGGGCCGGGCTCTCAGCGCCCGAGAAAAGGGTCCAGCCGATGATCACGGCTGCGATGATTCCAAGGGACGAAGCCCGAATCAACGCACGGCGCCTGCGTTGAGGCGCGCCTGCGGGGGGCACTCCCTGCGGTCTCCTCGCATCTCTCCTCAGCGCCATCGCGTCCCTTCAAAGTGGCTGCCACCACCTGCTAATCTCACAATCGCCCCCAGCCCCTGCGGGGACCGGTCGGAACTACCGTAGCAAGGAGCGCATATTTCGCGAAGGGAGTCGGTCTTGACTTCGGGACGGCCCCGCATTCTGGTGGCCAAGCCTGGCCTCGATGGGCATGATCGCGGGATCAAGGTCGTTGCCCGGGCGCTTAGAGATGCAGGGATGGAGGTTGTCTACACGGGTCTTCACCAGACTCCCGCCCAGATTGCATCGGCCGCTATCCAGGAAGACGTAGACGCCGTGGGGCTCTCGTGTCTTTCCGGAGCGCACATGACCCTGTTCCCTAAAGTTGTGGAGTTGCTCAAAGAGCAGGGTGGCGGCGACATCATCGTGTTTGGAGGCGGCATCATTCCCGAACCCGATGTGCCTAAGCTCAAGCAGGCGGGGATTCAGGAAGTCTTCACCCCGGGCGCGCCGACAAAAACGATAGTCGAGTGGGTGCGTCAACACGTGGCACAGGAGGTTTAGTGGATCTTTTCGAGTATCAGGGCAAGGAGTTGCTGAGGAAGTACGGGGTTCCGGTTCCAGAGGGCAGGGTGGCGTCCGCGCCGCAGGAGGCCGTTGCCGCGGCGAGAAAGCTCGGGGGGAAGGTGGTCGTAAAAGCGCAGGTTCTCATCGGGGGACGCGGAAAAGCGGGTGGGATCAAGGCAGCGTCGGATCCCGATGAGGCGGGCGAGGTCACCGATCGAATACTGGGCATGGACATTCGCGGTCACACGGTCAATCGAGTCCTTGTCGAGCGAGCGGGAGACATCAAGGACGAGTACTACTGCTCTTTTCTTGTCGACCGTTCCGAGCGTCAGTTCCTGGGGATCATGAGCGCGGAAGGCGGCGTCGACATCGAAGAGGTCGCCGCCAACAACCCCGAGAAGATAACCCGCGTCCATATCGACCCGCTGCTCGGGATATCACAATTTCATGCCCGTGAGCTGGTCTTCGGCGCCGGCATCAATCGCGATGCTCGCAAGGAAGCGATTGCGATCTTACCCAAGCTGTACGACGCATTCGTGTCGCTTGACGCCTCGCTGGTCGAAGTGAACCCTCTCGTGCTGACCGGAGAAGGCCGTGTGATGGCGCTTGATGCCAAGGTGTCCGTGGACGATTCCGCCGGCTATCGCCACCCCGTCTTCGACGAGTTGAAGACGGTGCACGAGGTGCCGGAGCAAGAGCGCCTTGCAAAGGAAAAGGGGCTGAATTTCATCAAGCTCGAGGGAGATGTCGGCATCATCGGCAATGGAGCCGGGTTGGTCATGTCTACCCTGGATGTCGTCAAGGCCGCCGGAGGCAATCCGGCGAACTTCCTAGACGTTGGGGGAGGAGCCGGCGCCGATGTTCTCTCCTCTGCCCTCGAGGTTATTACCTCCAACCGCGAGGTCAACAGCGTGCTGATCAACATTTTCGGAGGCATCACACGGGGTGATCTCGTTGCCGAGGGCATCATCGACGCGATGGGACGACTCGAGATCAAAGTTCCCATCGTCGTTCGGCTGGATGGGACCAACGCCGAGCAGGGCCGCAAGATGCTCGCCGACGCGCCTCATCGAATGCTCGTGACCGCCACCACGATGCTCGAAGGCGCAGAGAAGGCGGTAGAGCTTGCACGTAAGGGTGGTGAGTGATGGCCGTCCTCGTCGGTGACGATACCCGCCTCCTGGTGCAGGGACTGACCGGACGCGAAGGCTCATTTCATGGTCTCCGTAACAAGGAGTACGGAACGAATCTCGTCGCAGGTGTAACTCCGGGGAAGGGCGGCTCGGACGTCGAAGGGGTCCCCATCTTCGACACCGTGCGCGAGGCGACCCTGGCCACCGGGGCGAATACGTCGATGGTCTTTGTGCCTCCTCCCGTGGCAGCGGACGCCGTTCTCGAATCCCACGACGCCGGCATCGAGGTCATCATCGCCATTACCGAGGGGATCCCAGCGATGGACATGGCGCGTGCCGTCACCCATCTGCGGCGCGAACGACATGCTGCGGCCCTTATCGGGCCGAATTGCCCGGGCGTGATCTCGCCGGGCAAGGCCAACGTCGGCATCATCCCGGGCGAAATCTGCACCGAAGGGCCGGTGGGGCTTGTGTCGCGCTCGGGGACGCTCACCTACCAGATCGTCTACGAGCTGACCCAGGAGGGAATCGGTCAGTCGACCTGCGTTGGTGTCGGCGGCGACCCAATACCGGGCTCCGACTTCATCGATGTCCTCGAAAGGTTCGAAGAGGACGAGCTTACAAACCTCGTCGTGCTGGTAGGCGAGATCGGTGGAGACGCCGAGGAGCGAGCCGCCGCATGGGTGAAAGAGAACATGAAGACGCCGGTCGTCGCATACATCGCAGGGTTCACAGCACCACCCGGCAAGCGCATGGGACACGCAGGAGCAATTGTCTCCGGCTCCCAAGGAACGGCAGCCGCTAAGAAAGAGGCACTCGAGGGTGCCGGAATCCGGGTTGCGACGAACCCCACCGAGGTGTCGGCGATAGTAAAAGAGCTCCTGTGACCTGAAGGGCGGTCGGGTGGGAGCGGGTTCCCGAGGCCGGATGAGAAGCGGGCCGATCGCCCAACGCTAGTCCCCGCCAGGAGTCCGTTTGCCCTACGCAACTAATCCCACGGATGGCGTCCGCACCTATTTCGAGGACGCCGGAGGCAGCGACCCGCCCGTCGTCTTCTACGCCGGTTTGATGGATCCGCTCGAGTGGTCGCAAGCCTCGGGCCTTGCCCGGGCACTGGGCGAGGAGTTCCGGTTGATTCTTGCCGACCATCGTGGTCACGGCCGCAGCGACAAGCCACGCGACGCCGGACCCCGCTGCCATGGACGCGGCGTGGCGATCGGCCCTCGCCGAGGGGCCGGTATCTCAGGACCTTGGGAGGCGGCGCGTGCCCTGCCTCATCTATGCGGGAGCGCAAGACGAGATGCACAACCATGCCAAAAGGGCCGCCGGCGAGATTCCCGGCGCCAACTGGCTGTCACTCGCCGGCCATACCCACCTGTCGGCCGCCGAAGAAGTGGATGAGGTCCTCCCGCACGTGCTCGACCTTTTTCACTCCGCCACCCCCGGCCCGGGGACGCCGGCGAGCTGACCTCGAACTCCGGACACCGTGCTCGAGAACTCCTACAATCCCTGCATGGCACATGGGACTAAGGCGGTTCTTGGTTCTCCTTGGGAGCGGCCCTTGGAGGGGCGGCTCGAACAGATCGCCATCGACTCGGAGGTGCTTGCCGGGAATCCGCTCGGGGATCCGGCGCGGCGCCCTATCTATGTTTACCTGCCCCCCGGTTACCTGGAGTCCGGCGACCGCCGCTATTCCTCGATCTACGTCATTCAGGGCATGACCGGCCAGCTCGACATGTGGTGGAACCGCACTCCCTTTGAACCGAACATCGTCGAACGCATCGATGATCTCTTCGCCGAAGGCGATACGCCGGAGACCGTGGTCGTATTCGTGGACGCGTGGACGTCCTATGGCGGGTCACAGTTCATCAACTCGACCGCCACAGGCAGATACATGGACTACCTATGCGACGAAGTGATCTCGTTTATCGACGAGCGCTACGCGACTATCCCCCTGAGGGATCATCGGGGCCTGACCGGTAAGTCCAGCGGTGGCTACGGAGCGATGGTTGTCCCGATGCTGCGCGCCGATGTCTTCGGCGCACTTGCATCGCATGCAGGCGACGCTCTCTTCGAGGCGTGCTACCAAACCGAGTTCCCCGTCACCGCACGCATCCTGCGGGACAAGTTCGACGGGTCCTTCGAGGTCTTCTGGGAGAGATTACGGCGCGCCGAGAGTTTCGACTGGAACGTGTTTGGAACCCCGCTAAACACCTACGCGATGGCGGCTTGCTACTCGCCGGATGAATCCAACGGGGCCGAGGTCGTGCTCCCCTTCGATATCGACACGGGGCGCCTCGTGGACGACGTGTGGCAGAGATGGCTGGGGTGGGATCCGGTGCGAATGGCGCCCAAGCACCTCGAGGAGCTTTCCGGGATGAAGCGCATCTACCTCGACGCAGGCCGCGCGGACGAGTACTTCCTCGATCTCGGTGCAAAGGCATTCTCCAAGGAGCTCACCTCGGCGGGGATCGAGCACACACTGGAGCTGTTCGAGGGTGCCCACGGCGGGCTCGGGTATCGCTACCCGAAGGCAATCGCCGAGCTTGCCACCGCCCTCGCCCCCTGACCCTCTCCCAGCCGTTTAGGGTGACCGCCATGGCGGGGCGATTGGTGGTGTTGATCTCTGGAACGGGCTCCTCGATGGAGGCCCTCGCGGTCGCCTGCGCGCGCCGAGAGCTTACCGCGGACGTCGCAGCGGTGATTGCCGACAGAGATTGCCTCGGGTTGAAGGTCGCGGCCAAGAGGGGAATCCCAGCCTTCACGATCGAGCCTGCCCACTACTCCTCCGGCGAGGAATGGAATGAGGCGCTCATCGAGTGTGTCGGAGGTTTCCGCCCGCACGTCGTCGTGCTTGCAGGATTCATGCGGGTGCTATCGGCGCCCTTCGTCGACGCCTACGCCGGACGGCTGATCAACCTGCACCCCTCGCTCCTGCCGGCCTTTCCCGGCGCGCATGCGGTCCGGGACGCCCTCGGTACGGGAGTGAAGGTGACGGGGACGACCATCCACTTCGTGGACCACGAAGTCGATCATGGGCCGATCCTGCTGCAGGAGGCGGTTCGGGTCCAGGACGGCGACACCGAACAGTCGCTGCACGCCCGCATCAAGAACGTCGAGCACCGGCTCCTACCCAAGGCCTGCCGCCTCATCCTCGCGCGCAAAGTCCAGATCCACGGCAGGATCACGCACGTGGAGCCCTAGGGCTCCATGAGGGTCCGAAGGGCGCTGGTGAGCGTCCACGACAAGTCGGGCGTCGTCGAGTTGGCGCAGAGGCTGCATGAATCGGGTGTTGATCTGGTTTCTTCGGGCGGCACGGCTTCCGTTCTCCGTTCGGCGGGCATCCCCGTCACCGGGGTGGCCGAACTAACCGGCGCGCCGGAGATCCTCGGGGGCCGGGTAAAGACGCTTCACCCCAAGATCCACGGCGGCATTCTGGCTGATCGCACCAAGCCCGAGCATCTTGCCGAGATCGGTGATCACTCCATTGCCCCCATCGACCTTGTGGTCTGCAACCTCTATCCTTTCGAGCGCACCGTGGCGGAACCGAACATTAGTGAGAACGATGCCGTCGAACAGATAGATATCGGAGGCCCGGCGATGGTGCGGGCCGCTGCCAAGAACTTCTCATCGGTTGCGGTCGTCGTGTCCCCGGCACGTTATCGATCCGTGATCGATGCCATAACGACCACGGGCGCGGTTTCCCTCGACCTGCGCCGCGAGCTTGCCCGGGAGGCGTTCACCCACACCGCGTCCTACGACGCAGCCATAGCACGCTACTTCGCGGGCCCCCGTGAGTGCCCGGAAAAGCTGACCCTGTCGGGCGACAAGATCATGGACCTCCGCTACGGGGAAAATCCTCACCAAAGAGCGGCCTTCTACCGAACCGGCGCCCCGAGCGGTGTGGCGGCTGCTGGTCAACTACATGGGAAGGAGCTTTCCTACAACAACATTCTCGATGCGGATGCGGCCACGATGCTCGTCTCGGAGATCGACGGCTGTGGCGCTGCGATCATCAAGCACTCGAACCCGTGTGGGGCGGCGCGGGCCGATGGCTTGGAAGATGCCTATCGAGAAGCCTTCAGTTGTGATCCCGTGTCGGCCTTCGGGGGAATCGTGGCGCTCAACCGCCCTTGTGATCGCGCAACGGCGGCAGCGATTACGGAGGTCTTTACCGAAGTTGTCCTGGCGCCGGACTACTCTGCTGAAGCCCTTGACATCCTGCGAACCAAGAAGAGCTTGCGTGTCCTGCGAGTCGATCCCGGTGTCCCGGGAACCTCCCTCCGAAGTGTCACCGGCGGCTGGTTGGTGCAATCGCCCGATGGGATCGATCCGGCAAAGGACGCCAGGGTTGTTACAACCCGGGAGCCGACGCCGGGGGAGTGGACCGATCTTTGGTTTGCCTGGACGGTCGCCAAACATGTTAAGTCGAACGCGATTGTGCTCGTCAAGGACGGCGCTGCAGTCGGAGTCGGGGCCGGGCAGATGAACCGGCTCGAGTCCGCCGATTTGGC
>JALZIQ010000035.1 GCA_030860205.1 Actinomycetota bacterium
GCGCCGGGCCGCGTCCGGATCCGGATCGACAACGGCCGAGCGCGCCGCCTCGCGTGCTGCGTGCCATAGCCGCACCTGATCACCAACCAGGAGACCGGTCTCGGCCACCGCCGCAAGTACAAAGGCGACAAGGGGCAGGCAGAGAGCGAGCTCGAGGGTCGCCTGCCCGCGGTCGCCTCCGGCAGAAGGTACGCGACGGCGAAAAGGGTTCAACCTTCGCCCGCCCTTAACCGCCGGCGCGCTTGACCAGGCCGGAGACAATCGTCTCGAACATGTCGGCCATGGCTCCGGATTTCACAAACGCTGCGAACACGCCGACGATCAGACCGGCTGCGAGCAACACGAGGGCGTACTCGGCAGTTGTCTGTCCCGCCTGCCCGTAGACCAACGACTTGATGCGCTCCAAGATGACCTCCTTATCGTGACCGGCACAGCGCCGGTAGAAGGGCACCATCTCAATGCATCGCGGCGGTCCTCGTAGTGACCGGTGCCACGCCCGGCCGTGGACACGCGACTACGGAGTCCGGACTTTGAGCCCGGCCCTTCGGACCGCTCAGGTTCTGAGTTCGATCACGTCGCCTTCGGAGACCCCCCATTTTTCAAAAGCCCCTTGGTTCACTTCGAGAGCGCTGGTGTAGGTCACGTTCGGGTAATAGACCTTGCACGGTTCCTCTTTGCACGGATCCATGTCGAGGATGCGAAGTACCGTGCCGTGTGAATCAAGGAACGCGATGGAAAGAGGGATCAGCGTGTCCTTCATGTAGAAGCCACCCGAGCTTTTCGTTTCGAACAGGAAGACCATGCCGGCCCGCTCGGCCAACGATCTCCGGTGCATGAGTCCGAAAGCACGCTCTGTGGGTGATTCTGCTATCTCGAGATCAAGCCGTATCGTCCGGTCGCCGGTTCTTATCAGCGCGGTCCCGGTCTTGAAGGCGGGCCGTCGCCCCACGGGTTCAGCCGATCTCATGCTCGAGCTCTTTCCGGATACCGAGGGTTCACCGCTGCATGCAGTCCCCAGGGACACCATGACTGCTATCCCCAGGGGCAAACATCGCCGGAGATCGGAGCGCATCCTCATATCACGAGCTTGTCACCCAAATCACGCCAATGTGAATGTCCGCAGGAATGGCCCCAGGCCCAAGACCAGGTAGGAGGGCAAGACGCACGTCACCAGCGGGATGACCATTAGTACAGGGGCGCGCCTCGTGGCTGCTTCGAACCTACGAATCTGCTCCTCGCGCCGGCGAGTGGAGAACGCCTCCAAGGCCCCCGAAGCAGGAAGTCCGAACTTGTGGGACAGGCGAACAGCCGCGGCCAGCTCCGTGAGCCCGGCGTCGTCGAGCCGGGCGAGAGCATCCGGCCAAGTGAGACCGAGGGCAACCAAGCGGGCCGCCCGCTGCATGGAGACCACGGCGGTCTCAGGGGCCTGCCGGGACGCGAGCCGGAGCGCGGCCTGCAAGCTGGCGCCGCCCTCGAGCACCGCTGCAGCGGCGTCGGCTACCGCCGCCGCCCCGTCGTCGGGAGGAGGCAGGGGCATAAGCGCAGACACCCACGTCAATCCCGCCAAGGCCAACGCAACACCGAGGGTCAGAAGCAGGAGACCGGGGGCATCGAACACCGGGACCTTGGCGAGCGGCATTAGCGGAACGAACGCCAGTGGGAGCCCCGCCACCAAGCGTCCCGACAGAAGGGCGCCGCTTCCTGCGGCGCGTCCCGCCTCGGCAAGCGCAGCGCGGCTTTGGATGTTGCCCGCGATGCGTTCGAGCATGTGAGGAGCGTCGCCCCCGGCCTCGGAGCAGGTGACAAGGGCAGCCCTCAATAACGCGGCATCGGGGCCGAAGAAAGGCTGCAGGGACCTGATGGCACCATCGTTAGTGTCGCCAAGGCTGATCCGGCGCGCCATCCCAAGCAATGGATCGCGCAGACCCGGCGGGGCATGCTCGTGCCAGTTGAGCAGGGCGGCACGGACAGGCAAACCGCTGCGAAGCAGTGCCGCCAACGTCCGCACTGCTTCGGCGCGCCCCCCCGCGATTACTGAATCCTTCGATCTCCGGCGCAGGATCCGCGCGGGGGCCGGCTTCAGTTGCGTGACACCTTGTGTACCTCGGCGACTCGCCGGCCCCCGGCGCTTCTTTCGAGATGGACGATGAGACCAAAGGCGTCGCTTACCCGACGCCGCAGAGACATCTCGGAGGCTCCCGGAGAGGCCTGCAGCGCAAGCGTCGTCATGCGTTCGATTGCATCGGCGGCCGAGCGCGCGTGCAGTGTGACCAACGATCCCTCATGTCCGGTCGACATTGCAGCCAGTGCCGCGACTGCTTCTGAACCCCGGACCTCACCCACCACTATTCGGTCGGGGCGCATCCGCAATGCCGCCCGGACAAGTGTGTTGAGATTCACTTCGCCCTTTCCTTCGAGGTTCGCCGAGCGCGCCACCAATGACACCGCCTGGACACAAGCCGGAGTGAGCTCGGGAATCTCCTCGATCAGAATGACGCGCTCGGTGGGTCCGATATGGGCAAGCAGTGCATTGAGCAGCGTCGTCTTGCCAGTCCCGGTCCCACCGCTGATCACGATCGTCGTGCGATCCCGAACTGCGTCGACTAGACGCCGCGCGCAGTCCCCATCCAGCATGTGACGTCGAACGAGATCCTCCATCGAAAAGGGCGACGCGGGAAATCGCCTGATGGACACGAGAGGACCTCTCGGAGCTAGCGGTGGGAGAACCACATGAAGTCGTGACCCGTCGTCCAGCCGGGCGTCGGCAATGGGTTGTGAAGCGTCGGCTCGAGCACCAGCGCACGCAAGGAGGCGCTCGATGAACGCTCTGAGCTGCGTGGCGTCATCCCAGCCCACATCGGTGTACTGCAGTTGCCCCTTTCGCTCGGCCCAGACCTCGAAGGGTCCGTTGACGAAAACATCGGTCACTTCCTCGTCGCGCATCAACTCAGAGAGTGGGCCGTAACCATCGATCGCATCCGACAACTCGCCGACGACGTGCGCAACCTCATCTGCAGCGGTTCGGGCGGCAACAAGGCTTCGCAGAGCAAGACGACGCTGTCCCGCGTCGAGCTCGGCCAGCCCTTCATTGGCGAGAACGATCTCCAGGAGCGGGTGATTCATGCGCCCTCGAGTGTTCGCCACAAGCGATGGATGCCATGCTCCCAGCGCGACCAGTACGCGGACAGGAGGCGGTCATCATCCTCTGCGTCGCGTAGTCTCCGTTCGCAGGGCAGCTCGAGAGCGACCTTGCGCCCGATGATGCTCTGGATCTCCGCCTTGGTCATCTCACCCCCAGGTCCCACTCGGTTGATGACGATTGCGACCCGCCCACAGGTCAGACCGTCGAGAACGATTCGCCCTCGGCGCGCCGAGGGCGCGCTGGGAGCGAGCACGAGGACCACCGCGTCTGCAGTTCCCAGCAGATCCGGCACCGCAGAAACTCGGCCCATATCAACGACGATGCAGCCGAAATGCGCGCCGGCCGCCCCAAGCAGCGCGCCAACGTCGGGCGGGCCAATACCTCCAGGGCTGGCGAGGACGCGAAACCCCCCCGGCACGGGCAAGGCTGCTCGCAGCAACGACGCCTCGGGGTCCCCCGCCTCGGCCCATGTCAGGGCGTCCGCCGGCAGTCCGAGCCGGTACCCGGCTCCCCATTCGAGGTCGAAGTCCGCAAGGCAGGTCGGTGCCGACCGGGCGGACGCGCGCGCCAGGTGGAGCGCAACGCTCGTGACTCCTGTCCCGCCGCTGGGACTCGTCACCGCGATGATGCGCGCCTTCCGGCCGCGGTCCGCTGCCGCCCTCGTGACGTCGTCCAGGACCCGGCCGGGGCGGGCGGAATCAAAGACGACGTCTGCCTCTACGTCCATGTCGGCGCCGGCCACCACTATGTCTGCATCCGCCGGGCGCTCGCGGTGAAGGGCGACCCTCCAGTTTGGCGGCGCCGAATCGAACGCCCGAGCCGCCTGGAGCCTGATGGCGCCGTCCCGGCTCACGACCGCCACGTTCAATGCCCTCACGCCGCCAGTGGACCCGATCGGGGCCCCCTGCGGCAGTGGGGCGCGTCACAACCCGGACCCGGGTGTCGTGGGCCCCTGGGCAAGGCCCAGCCCGGACAGGTGGGGCGAGGGAGGGCGAGCGGGCCCGCGGGCGGAGGATTCACCCATTTAAAGGAAGGAAGTCTTTTCGGATCCCGCTCAAGTTGGGTCGAAGGCGGGACGAAGGTTCCGTGGGACGCAAACCCCAGAGCCCTCTTCGCCTGTCCGCCCCAACCCCCCCGGCGAAGGGGGCTCTTCCTCTTCTCGGACCTTGGATCGGCTCAGGCCGCCTGACGGCGGGCCGCCGGATTCTCCATCTCGGTGCGCCGACCCACCGTTTGCTCGCGCACGGTTACGGCCACAGACGCCACTACCAGAGCCGCTCCGAAAAGGGTCGTTGGGGACACCGCTTCATCGAGGACGATCCACCCCAGAAGCGTCGCCACCACCGGGTTCACGTATGCATAGGTGGACACCTTCGAGATAGGGGCGTTCTGCAAGAGCCACACGTAGGCCGAGAACGCCACGAGAGAACCCATGACCACGAGGTAGGCGAAGGCAACTATTGATGCCGTGGAAAAAGCGCCGACGTCTATGCGGGTGAGCTCTCCGGCCAGCACCCCAGCACACAGCATGACCATCCCGCCGCACGTCATCTGAACCGCCGTCGATACAAAGGAGTTGCGAGGGAGCACGAGGCGGGGCGAGAAGAAGGTGCCGGCCGCCCACGACAACGAGGCGACGACAACGAGTGCAAAGCCTAAGGCGCTGCCGCCCGAGGGCGTCTCCCCCGGAAGCAACAGTATGGCGACCCCCGAGAAGCCCACACCCACACCGGCAAGCGCGGCACCCGAGACCCGGTCACCGGCGATCTTGGGCATGATCACCACCCACAGAGGAACAGAAGAGATGACGAGCGCCGCGATCCCCGAAGGCACGGTCTGCTCGGCGATGAAGACCAAACCATTGGCGCCGACCAGCGCAGTACCGACACGCGCCGCGCCCGCAACCTCCCGCGCGGTAAGCCGAACGTATGCTGCCCCGTGACGCAGCTCGAGCCATCCGTACAGTGCCAGGCCCGCTCCTACGAACCTGACCCCCGCCGCCAACAGGGGCGGAATGGTATCGACCGAGATCCGGATCGCGAGGTAAGTCGAGCCCCATACGATGTAGACGATCCATAGGGCGCCCCACACCTTCCATCCCGCTGGTATGCGTACGGTCGAAGTCATGATTTGGGCAGAACGCCTTCGAGCTCGAGAAGGTACTGCTTTCTCCAGGAACCGCCACCGTAACCACCTACGATGCCCGTGCTCGGCAGCACGCGATGGCAAGGCACGACTATGGGCACGGGGTTACGCCCCAGTGCAGTACCCGTGGCCCGCGCTGCGCCCGGGTGGCCGCATTCTTGCGCAAGACGTCCGTAGCTCGTCACCCGCCCGCGTGCGACACGGCTCACGTTGTTTAGGACACTACGCCCGAACTCCGAAGTGACCAAGCTCAGGTCCACCGGAATATCGATAGAGGATGTATGGCCCTCGAGATAGGAGATGACGACCGCTTGTGTCTTTGCCAAAGCATCCTGTGAAAGTACAATCCGCGGGCTCAACGAGGCCGACAGACGCCCGAGAAGCGTACGCTGAGATTCGCCCGGATAGGCGATCAGACACACACCCTTGTCACTCTGCGCCACAAGCAGCCTCCCAAGAGGCGAATCGAACTCCGAATACACGATGTCGGCTATACCCTCTTGGATAGCGCTGTTTGCAACCTTCTCCAGAAAACGCGGTTCGAGCTTCATGCCAGCCTCTTTCGTAGTGAGCGGACTGCGGTTGACACTCTTTGACGAGCCGCTTCGGGTGAACACCCAAGACGCGTGCCGATTGATTCGTAGCTCAAGTCTTCGACGTATCGAAGGGTGAGAGCTGTGCGAGCGCCCGGCGGAAGTTGCCCGATCAGCGAGCCGAAATCATCACCATCTTCATGGTGCGGGTGTGTCACGGTGATTGGCAGGCTGTCGGTGAGCACCTCGGGCCGGCGCCTGCGGCGCGCCGACTGATCCCAGGCGGCGGTTGTCGTAACCCGATAGAGCCATGCTCGCAGATGATTGCCGTTGCCGAGTTTGGGATAGGAGCGAAGTGCTCTCAACAGAGCCTCCTGCAGAACATCTTCGGCGTCGTCGCCGCTCAGTCGGCGCGCGTACCTCATCAGCTCGTCGCCATGTTGCTCGACGAGGAGCCAGAAAGGCGGAAGACTATTCACGCGGTTGCAACCCTCCAGGGATCGGTCGGCAATGGCATCACCCGGTATAACGGTCCCGGGGTCGAAAGTGTGAGGGCACATCGCTTTATGGTTATCCCTATGGTGCTCGCATCGGGCCGCGCCTACTCTGATCTCGTCCAATGGATGAGGTCCGCTCGTCCCCCCGGGATGAACCTCTGGCTGCGCGCCCGGCGTGATTTCACCTCGAGCTTGATTACAGGGACCGTGGTTCTCGGACTGATCGGACTGTTCGACCCGGAGTCCTTCGGCGCGCCGCAAAGCGACGCCTTTGCCAGCGGTCGGCCATCCACCGTGCTGGGGGGCCTCATGGTCCTCTGCGCGGTTCTTCTCGCGACAAGGGCCGGGCGCATCCGCCGGGCCGCGATGAGAGCGGCCGAACCCTGGCTTCGCCCCCTCTACGAGAGTCCCGCCTGGCCGGGGGCGTCGAGCGCCCTGGCGGCCTGCGCCGCAGGATCGAGGGCGCGCTTCGCGCTGGCCTGGGTGTGGGGACCCATAGCCTTGGTGGTGATCGCTTGCACCTTCTCCTGGTCAACCGCCTACTTCGTGGTCGACGCGATCCTGGCGGG
>JALZIQ010000057.1 GCA_030860205.1 Actinomycetota bacterium
GGTGGACGGCCGACCTGGCGACCACATGTGCCCGCGCATCGCCCGGATCTCCTGCTGGCGCTTGCTGCTGCCCATCGCGAAACACCTCCACTGTTGAGGTGTTGCGACGACCACTTGAATCCGCCCAGTACACGTCGTCCCAGTTCACCACACTGCTCGAGCACAACGGGATCCGCCAGTCGCTGTCCCGGCCCCGCCAGTGCTGGGACAACGCGCTCGCCGAGAGCTTCTTTTCCACCTGGAAGTGCGAGCTCATCCACCGGCACGCGTGGCCCACCCGCGCCCGGGCGCTCAGTGCGATCTTCGAGTACATCGAGGGGTGGTACAACCGACGCCGGCTGCACTCCTCGCTTGGTTATCTGTCTCCGGCTCAGTACGAGAGGAGGTGCGCGCGACTGGACGTCACGACCGAGGAAGCTGCCCCCGGACGGTCGCAGTTACCGCGTCGTCGCCGACCTTGAGCTTCTTCACCCGGCCGGACTCGGCGTAGGACACGCCTCGCTCGAAGTAGCGGGGACCGCCGAGTTGCTGGATCGCCCCGCGCGTGAAGATCGTGTCGATATCCATGCCCGCTGCTCAGGGTGCCTGGGGGTCCAGGTCCACGAGGTGCTCGACGAACTCGTCAGGATGTTGAGGCTCGATGCTGTATGGCTCGCAGGCGGCCTCGGGAAAATCACCGAGGTTGAAGGTCACGAGCACCTCAGCGCCAGCTGCGACAGTATGGCGAGGACATGTCTGTCTTTCGGGTCGTTTGTCATCGCCTCGATGAGCTTGGGTGGCGGTTCACCCAGCGCACCTGGTTCCGCGTCATCCATGAGTTGGATTCACTTCCGGATGTTCTCTGGAGATCGGTCGCGGAAGTTGCGGACATATGTTCTTTCGACCTCCTGGAGGATCGAGGTGCTCCAGTGGGCTCTGTAAAGCTGGGATTCCAAGATCGTGATCAACAGATCGCACAAACGCGATCCGGTAGAGGAACACCTCGTCGAAGGACCCGAATATTTCCCGTCGCGGTCGTGGATGAGACTGCACACAGCATTTGCTCCTTCGCGCGTAGGATGGAGTTGCGGGCTTGCTGGATGATCCACGCCGAATCCGGGTGGGCCGTGACGCCGGCGAGGTGGACGCGCCGGGTTCCGAGCTCGATGAAGAACAACACCTGGAGCGTCCTCAATCGGAGCGTCTATACGGTAAGGAAGTCGCAAGCTACGATGCCCTCGGCCTGGGGCCCGAAGGAACTGCGACCAGGACAGGTCGGAGCGCCTGGGGGCTGGCCAAGCCGATGAGCGCGCAGCAGTGGGCGGACCGTGGTGGCGCCGATCCTGATCCCGAGCTTGCGCAGGTCGCCCTGGATCCTCACGTACCCAGCGGGGATTCTCCCGCGCAAGCGGCACGACGATCGTCGCGGAACTCGGGATCGATGGGAGGGCGACCGATCTTCGCGCCGCGGTACGTCCATTTGCGCCTAACGAGTTCGCGGTGCCAGCGCAGGAGGGTCTGCGGAGTGACGAGGAAGGACGACCATCGGTCGCGAGGCAGCAGGCGAGCGGCTGCGGCGAGGAAGGCACGATCGACCGATTGAATCAGGCGCGCCGGTGTCGGTGCCACTCGATCGGCTCAGGGGGGAGTGGCGTGTTCCCCAGGATCACATCCGCTGCCTTCTCCGCCACCATCATTACCGGCGCATAAATGTTGCCGTTGGGGACGTAGGGCATTACCGATGCGTCGACGATGCGCAGCCCTTCGAGCCCGTGCACCTTCATGGTCGCCGGCTCCACGACCGCCATCTCGTCGGTACCCATCCTGCAGGTGCACGATGGATGCAGCGCCGTCTCCGCGTCCCGGCCGACCCAGTCCAGGATCTGCTCGCTCGTCTCGACGGTGGGGCCGGGCGACAGCTCACCGGCGTTGAAGGGGTCCAGGGCTGGCTGCGACAAAATGTGTCGGGCGACGCCAATCGCCTCGACCCACTCGCGGCGGTCCTGATCCGTCGACAGATAGTTGAACCTGAGGGCGGGACTCTCCAGGGGGTCTGAGCTCTTGATCTTCACCGTGCCGCGCGCGTCTGAGGTCATCGGGCCGATGTGGACCTGGTAACCGTGGCCGGCGGCCGGCGCCGAGCCGTCGTAGCGGACCGCGACGGGGAGGAAGTGGAACATGAGATTGGGCTGGGCGACGTCATCGTTGCTGCGGACGAAACCACCGCCCTCGAAGTGGTTCGTCGCGCCGGGGCCGCTTCGGAGAAACAGCCACAGGAAGCCGATCCATGGTCGATAGCGCCATTTGAGATATGGCGCCAGCGTTACGGGCTGCCTGCAAGCGTGCTGGACATAGACCTCCAGGTGGTCCTGAAGGTTGTCGCCCACGCCGGGCAGGTGATGCACGACATCGACGCCGAGCTTCTCGAGCTCGTCCGCGATCCCCACACCCGAGACCTGGAGCGTCTGCGGCGAGTTGATAGCGCCGCCGCACACGATCACCTCGCCGGCGTTCACGCGCTCTGGAGACTTACCGCCGCGCGTGTAGTAGGCACCGACGGCGCGTGTGCCCTCGAACTGTATTCGCGTCACCAGCGCGCGCGTTTTCACCTCGAGGTTGGCTCGCCCCATAACTGGGTGCAGATAGGCGCGCGCTGCACTGAGACGACGGCCCCGGTGGATGTTGCGGTCGAAAGGCGCAAAGCCCTCCTGACGGTAGCCGTTCACGTCGTCTGTGATCGGGTAGCCAGCCTGCTGAACCGCCTCGAAGAACGCCCCGAACAGCGGGTTGGTCGCCGGGCCGCGCTCCAATACGAGCGGCCCAGCGCGGCCACGGAACGCGTCGTCGAGGTCGGCAGCGAGGCACGACTCCATCCGCTTGAAGTAGGGAAGGCAGTGCGCGTAGTCCCACCTCTCCATCCCGGGGCCGGACGCCCAGCGCTCATAGTCCAACGGATTGCCGCGCTGAAAGATCATCCCGTTGATGCTGCTGGAGCCGCCGAGCAGCTTTCCTCGTGCATGGTAGATGCGTCGCCCGTGCATAAATGGCTCCGGCTCGGACTCGTACTTCCAGTCGTAGAACCGGTTCCCGATGGGCAAGGTGAGGGCGGCCGGCATGTGGATCAACGGATCCCAGAGAAAGTCTTGTCGCCCGGCCTCGAGCACCAACACGCGATTGGACGGATCGGCGCTGAGTCGGTTTGCGAGCGCGCTACCGGCCGAGCCGCCGCCGACGATGATGAAGTCGTACTGCGCTGGAGCCACGATACCTCCCCGGCTCGGGATTAAATGTCAGAAAGGAAAAGCGTCCGTCCAGCCATGCTACGGCGGCATTCGAGAGGACGTGGGGAGGAATCCGTCGGCAAGGGAGTCGTGGCCGAGGGGAGGGGCAGACATCGCATGGCGTTGGAGACCTTTCCACCGCCACGTAGAACGCTCGCCCGCCGCGCTGTATTACTGTGTTGCGCCCTGAGAAACGAGTTGCTTTTTCGTGTAGCGAGAGCTACTGTCCTGGGACGAACCCCGTAGTCAGGACAACAGCAAGTCTGATGCCCCTCGAGTCGGTTCGACCCATCCGTAAACCGTTGCGAACACAACTCACGCCCGTCGAGGTAGCTCGTTGCTTTCGGGGGGATCAGCGACCGTTCGCCCTGATTGGAAGCTGGGCCGGCGGCGGTGCTTTGCTGGGGTCCCGACCGATTCGGGTCCTGGGCGAGGGTGCCGATCCCTTCCATGCACTGACTCGGTCCCCTGTGGTCGAGGCCGAGCCAGGTCGTCTGGTGGGTGGGGGCTGGTTTGGTTATCTCGGATATGGGCTGGGTCGAAGGATAGAAACCCTGCCACCTTCGCCTCCTCGCCCCGTGGCTATGCCGCTCTTCAGCCTCGCCTTCTACGACCACCTTGTGCGCTTTGATGCAATCGACGGCCGCTGGTGGTTTGAAGCCCTGTGGAGCCCGCAGAGGGCCGGCGCGCTCGAAGAGCGATTCCAAGTTGTCCGCGCGCGGCTGGAGGCGCCCTCTCCACCGAGACAACACTACGCATGTGAAGGCTTCGTTACCACGCCTGACCGCGATCGTCACATAGGTGCCGTTACCAGAGCGATCGACTACATTCAGGCGGGAGCCGCCTTCCAGATGAATCTTTGTATCAGGCTCGAATCTTCCTTCACCGGCGACCCGCTCGACCTCTTCTGCAGGGGAGCGGAAACGCTGAGCCCGCCGTTCGCCGGTTACGTGAGTGGTCCATGGGGTGCGCTCGCAAGCCTGTCTCCGGAGCTCTTCCTCCGCCGGTCGGGGCGCCGGATCACCACCGCCCCGATCAAGGGGACCTGTGCTCGAGCTTCTCTCACCCCGGCGCTCGACCAGCGAGAGCGGCTCCTTGCATCGCCAAAGAACAAAGCCGAAAACGTCATGATCGTGGACCTCATGCGGAACGACCTCGGGCGGGTCTGCATGCCGGGATCCATTCACGTGCCGGCCCTGGCGCGCTCCGAGCCGCATCCCGGTGTCTGGCACCTTGTGTCCGAAGTCACCGGTGAACTCAGACGAGATGTCGATGACGCCGCCCTGCTCCGTGCGACCTTTCCTCCCGGGTCTGTTACGGGGGCTCCGAAGATCAAGGCCATGGAGCTCATCTCGGAGTTGGAGGCGACGGCCAGAGAGGGGTACACGGGTGCGATTGGCTACGTCAGCCCGGTTGCCGGTGTCGAGCTCAACGTTGCGATCCGGACCTTCGAGCTCGCCGGCGAAAAAGCTTGGCTTGGAGCGGGAGGGGGGATCGTGGCGGATTCTGATCCAGCGACGGAATGGGAAGAATGCTTGATGAAGGCCCGACCGCTGCTGCGTTCCGTAGGGGCACAGTTGAATTCGCAAGGGGTTGGGGACCTGGATGTCGGAGCAGCCATCTGATCGGCCGCCCGCGTTGATCGGCGACCCCAGGCAGGGTGTCTTCGAAACGGTTCTCGTGCTTGGGGGACTCGGCGTCGAGCTGAGGGCTCACCTCGATCGCATGGATCGCGGCGTCCGCGCTCTCTACCGCCAAGAATTGCCTCGAGAGCTTCCCGCCGCCGTTCATGCCAAGGCGCAGCGCGCCGAGCAGCCCGGACGCATACGCTTGTGGGTTCGCCCAGCAAGAGGACTTCCGCTGCAACATTCGGTGGACATTCATCCGGCATCGAGGCACTTATTGAACACGCACACACACCCGGGCGCAGAGCTTGCGGTCGTCGTCACCCGCCACGGTCTAGGCCCGCACAAGTTGGTGGACCGTAGCATCCTCGGACGGTGGAGAGGCGCCCACGATGCCACTGGAACCAAGCAGCTGTTGCTGGCCGACCCGAACGGCGCAGTGCTGGAGACGGAGCGGGCCAACGTCTTCGCCGTCGTTGAAGGCATACTCATCACCCCGTGCGCCGACGGGCGCATCCTTGCAGGCGTTGCGCGCGCCGCGACTCTTTCGATAGCGCACGACCTGTGCATCCCGACGGCGATCGCCCCGCTCTCGCTCGAGCGGCTTGGAAAGGCTGATGAGGTCTTTTTGACCAACTCAATCGGAGGTATCCAGCCGGTGATGTCGTGCGACGACCTCGGTCGGTGGACGGCTGGGGCCGTCACGCTGCGGCTAAGGCACGCCCTTGCAGCGCGATGGCTAGGACAGGCGCTCGCTCACAGCAGGAAAGGCGCGTCACAACACAACGGAGGACAAAGGTTGCGACCCGCGTATCGGCCGTGAAGTGTGAGCTGCTCGTGATCGACAACTACGACTCCTTTGTCTACAACCTCGTCCAGTACCTCGAGGAGCTCGATTGCAACATAGAGGTCACGCGCAACGATGCCGTGGAAGTCGACGAGATCGACACGACGGCGCTTGATGGGATCGTAATCTCACCCGGACCATGCGGTCCGGGTGAGGCCGGCATCAGCACGGACGTGGTCCTGCGCCTGGGAGCTGCGCGGCCGATACTTGGAGTCTGTCTCGGTCACCAGTGCATCGGCCACGCGTACGGCGGCATCGTGAAGAGGGCCGAAAGGGTCGTGCACGGCAAGAGCTCGATCGTCCGTCACGATGGGACGGGCCTCTACCGGGGTGTGCCGAATCCCTTTTCTGCGGGGCGGTACCACTCGCTCGTGGTCGGCGCAGCTTTGCCGGTCGGTCTCCGTGCCACCGCATGGACACAGGACGGGATCCTCATGGGCATAGCGCATCGAAGACATCCGGTTGAGGGTGTGCAGTTCCATCCGGAATCAATCCTCACGCGTCCGGGGCGCGCCTTGCTCCGGAACTTCGTCCGACGGTGCGGACAGTGGCCGGTGGCAAAGGCGTAGAGTTCCCCGAAGACCGGGCACATGCAAACCGAACGTGTTGTCGGGCGTTCGGTTGCACCATCCGCTACCCCGGGCTTATAGTGCACCGGTCCAAGCGTCACCGCGCCCATGTGATGGAGATGCCCGTGGAAGACAGTCCCACAGCGGTCGTCATCGGAGCGGGCGTGGTCGGTTGCAGTGTCGCCGACAACCTGACGAGTCTGGGATGGCGCAGCGTTGTAGTCGTCGACCAGGGGCCCTTGTTCAGGACGGGCGGCTCCACCTCACACGCACCAGGGCTGGTCTTCCAGGTCAATCCGTCGCAATCAATGTCCCGGTTGGCGCGCCATACGGTCCAGCGCTTCGGCGGTCTGGAGCGAGATGGGCGATCGTGCTTCATACCCGTCGGGAGCATCGAAGTCGCTCACACCACCGAACGTCTCGACTGGATCAAGATCAGACACGGTCTTGCGTCCTCCTGGGGTATCGAGGCCGAGCTGATCTCGCCGGAAGAGGTCTCTGCGAGGGTTGATCTCGTGGATGGCAGCACGATCCAAGGCGGCCTCCATGTGCCGTCGGACGGGATAGCCAAAGCCATTTTGGCGGCGGAGGCCATGGCTGACCTGGCGCGCTCTCGTGGCGCTCGGTTCGAGGGGCACACAAAGGTCACGGGAATCGATGTAAGCGGTGGCCGGGTGTGCGGAGTCAATACCTCGCAGGGGCGCATCGAGGCCGATGTCGTGATCAGTTGTGCCGGCATATGGGGGCCGATCATCGGTGAGATGGTGGGACTTCGCGTCCCTCTTACGCCGATGCAACATCAATACGTGCGCACAACGCCGCTGACCCAGCTTTCAGCGGAGACGGAGGAGATTTCCCATCCGATCTTGCGTCATCAGGACGCCGCCATGTACTTCCGTCAGGAGCACGATCGCTACGGCGTCGGCTCCTACCAGCACGCGCCGCTTCCTGTGCGTTCGGAGGACATCGTGGGTCAGGAGGAAGCCGAGATCATGCCGTCGATGATGCCGTTCACCGAAGAGGACTTCAAACGCGCTTGGGGGGATGCGGTCGGGCTGCTCCCGGCTCTGGGCAAGGCCAAGATCGAGGAGTCTTTCAACGGGCTGTTCTCGTTTACCCCAGACGGCATGCCTTTGATCGGACAATCACGCCACGTGCGCGGGTTCTGGGTCGCTGAGGCGGTGTGGATCACCCATTCTGCGGGCGTGGGAAAAGTCACTGCAGAATGGATCGTTAACGGTTTGCCCGGTGTCGACCTCCGCGAGTGCGATCTGTACAGGTTCGAATCATTCGCGCACAGCCCTGCCTACGTTACTCGGCGCGGCTCTCAGCAGTATGACGAGGTCTACGACGTTCTCCATCCGATGCAGCCGCTGGACCAGCCTCGGCCCTTGCGAGTCAGCCCCTTTTATCGCCGCCAGGAAGAGCTCGAGGCTTACTTCCTCGAGGCCAACGGCTGGGAGCGCCCTCAGTGGTTCGGTGTCAACGCGGCGCTGGTCGAGGATCGCTTTATCGCCGCTCCGAACGCCTGGGCGGCTCGTTTTTGGTCTCCCATCGTTGGAGGAGAACATCTCACCACGCGCGAGCGCGTCGCTCTCTACGATATGACCACGCTGAAGCGGGCTGAGATTGTAGGGCGAGGCGCGCTCGGCTTTCTTCAGAGCCTTACGACGAGTGAGCTCGACAGACCGCCCGGTTACGTGACCTACACGCTGATGTTAGACGAGAGCGGCGGCATCAGGAGCGACGTGACCGTGGCCCGGCTCGAGGGAGCTCGCTTTCAGATTGGACTGAACGGACCACGCGACATCGATTGGCTTGAACGCAATCTGCCCGAGGATGGTTCGGTGCATGTCAGAGACATCACCGGGGCCACCTGCTGTATAGGTCTCTGGGGCCCGCTTGCGCGCAACGTCATACAGGGACTGAGCGAGGACGACTTCTCCAACGAAGGCTTTGGCATTTTTCGCGCTCACAACGTCTATCTGCGTGAGGTTCCGGTAACGGCACTGAGGCTCTCGTACGTGGGCGAGCTGGGATGGGAACTCTACACCTCTGCGGAGTTCGGGCTGCGGCTTTGGGATCTGCTGTGGGAGGCGGGTCGACCTCACGGCATCATCGCTGGAGGCCGAGGCGCCTTCAACGGTCTGCGATTAGAGAAAGGCTACAGAGCGTGGGGCCAAGACATGTGGTCCGAGCATGATCCCTATGAGGCAGGTCTCGGCTTCGCGGTGAAGCTCGAGAAGCGCAGTTTCATCGGTCGCGATTCGCTCGAGCGCCGCCGCAACGATGCGGTGCGCCGGCGGCTCTGCTGCCTAACGGTCGATGACAAAACGGTCGTTCTGGGCAAGGAGCCCGTGTACTCGGACGGTTCTCCCGTCGGCTTCGTCACGAGCGCCGCGTATGGCTACTCTGTAGACCAGAGCATTGCCTATGCCTGGTTGCCACAGAGGATTGCGGCGAAGGGCTCGTCCGTGGAAATCGAATACCTTGCTGAACGACACCACGCAACCGTCTCAGAGGACCCCTTGTTCGACCGAGACATGAATCGCATGCGGGACTGACCACACAACGAGGCATGCAGAAGCGATCCGTCAAAGGACCTGGAAAGCGAAGAGGATAGGAGAAGAGAGCAGATGGCCGACACCAGTACAACTCCAGGCATCATGCTGTACTCGCGTTTGAGAAAGTCTCCGTTCTTCTACGGATCGCGGCGCCATGGGGTGGCGCTTTACAGTGTGTACAATCACACGTACCACCCGCGCCACTATGGCGATCCGGTGGAAGAGTATTGGGCGCTTATAAACGGCGTCACGTTGTGGGATGTAGGTGTGGAGAAGCAGGTGGAGATCACTGGGCCCGACGCCTTTACCTTCACCAACATGCTCGTATCGCGCGACCTCGACAAATGCGCCGTGGGCCAGTGCAAGTATGTTTTCGTGACGGCACCCGATGGAGGAATCGTCAACGATCCGGTGCTGCTGCGCTTGGGCGAGAACCACTTCTGGCTGTCACTTGCAGATAGTGACGTACTGCTGTGGGCGAGGGGTGTCGCCTATAACTCGGGCCTAGACGTGACGATAAGGGAGGCGGATGTTGGCCCGGTTCAGGTGCAGGGACCCAAGTCCGCTGATGTCATGGTTGATCTCTTCGGCCGCGAGGTCCTTGAGATTCCGTATTACTTCATGGCGGAGTTCGAGCTGAACGACATGGACCTGGTTGTGTCGCGGACCGGGTACACAGCAGAGCTGGGCTATGAAATCTACCTCAGGAATGCGAGCAGCGACGGCATGAGGCTGTGGGATACGGTTCTCGAGGCGGGCAAGGCTCATGATCTGCAAGTGGTTGGTCCCAGCCACATCCGCCGCATCGAGGGAGGGATCCTTGCTTACGGAGCGGACGTAACTCTCGACAATAATCCTTTCGAGGTCGGGATGGGATACGGGTGGATGGTCGATCTCGACCAGGAAGCCGACTTTGTCGGTAAGCAAGCGCTCAAGCGCATCAAGGAGGAAGGCACGCAGCGGCTACTCGTGGGTGTTGAGATCGAAGGGCGGCAACTAGGAGCCTACAACGACGGCTCAATGATCGACTTCTTTCCCGTGTACGACGGCGGTGACCGCGTAGGGAAGGTGACTTCAGCCTGCTACTCCCCGCGGCTGGAGAAGAATATCGGCATGGCCATGGTGGCGATCGACTATTCAGAGGTCGGTACAGAGTTCGTGATCGAAACACCGTCCGAGAAGACGTCTGGAGTAGTCGTCCCCAAGCCTTTCTACGACCCCCAGAAAGAGACGCCCAAGCAGGACGTCCTACGAGAGGTGGGTAGGGCGTAGCGGGCTCCTCTGGTTATTTGCTGGCGTCTGCGACCCAGGCATTGTCATGGACGAGCGAAGCCGCCGGTTGCTGAGTCGCTTCCTCGACAGGCCGCGCTACGAGGTGATTCCAGTGGATGGAGTCGAGGAGAAGGTTGCTCGAGAGGTCCCTCGGGTAGTCAAGCTGACCGTTACGGCCTCCCCGGTGAAAGGGATAGACAGGACGCTGGAACTCAGCGAGCTGCTGGTGAACCGAGGCTTTCAAGTCGTGCCACATCTGTCGGCTCGACTCGTGGAAGACGAAGCTCATCTGAGGGACATCTTGCAGCGACTGGAGTTGCTGCACCTGCGTGAGCTCTTCGTGGTCGCCGGTGACGCGACGGATCCTGCCGGGAGGTTCGAGGTGCTTTCGAGCTATTGCGCGCGATGGCAAAGCTGGAGCACGGCATTCAAGAGATCGGCGTGACGGGATATCCGGAGAGTCATCCGTTCATCGACGATGACATTACAGTCCAAGCGATGTGGGACAAGCGTCGGTTTGCCACCTACATAGTAAGCAACGTCTGCTTCGACCCTAGAACGATCGCGAAGTGGGTGAAGAGGGTTCGTCGGCGCGGAGTCGAGCTTCCAATCTTCATAGGTATGCCGGGCGTGGCGGATCGCAACAAGCTGCTCAGGATCTCAGCCAAGATCGGCGTCGGGGAGTCGGCACGTTTTCTCTCCCGGCATAGGAACTGGTTCCTGAGGCTGTTCGTGCCCGGCGGCTACAGCCCCACTCGTCTCGTGCGGCGACTGACGCCGAAAGTGACTGATCCAGAGGCAAACGTTGCAGGATTTCACTTCTACACGTTCAACGAGATAGACATGACGGAGAGATGGCGGCAAGACATGCTCGCAGGGCTCAAAGGAAACCAGTGACTCCTATCTCCTTCGGATGCCCTGTAGCACGATGCGAAACGGAATCAGGGCAGAACCGGTCCTGGTACAGGCCTTCACGCCGGCGGGGGATCCTTGTCGACTCGGGGCAAGGCGCGCGAGCTTATTTGCTCCGTTACTCCGCCGGGATCTCGCCGTGGACCATCTTCAAGTCCATGCCTTGAGCCCGCCGAACCAGCCGTGAGATGACATAGAGAACGATTGCGACCACGTAGAGGATCGTCATGTAGAGCGCCGACTGCGGGTTATTGACCCCATAGACGTCATCGGTTGCCCACTGATAGAGGCAGAAGATGAGGAAAGCGGCGAAGAACACGGACGACGCGGTGATCAACGGTATCCCGAAGACCTTGTAACGCGCTATGGGAGAGGCGTTATAGATGTCCGGTTTTCGCCACGGCAAGACTGCGGCGGCTATCGCCGAACCCAGGAACGTTATGGCGATGACAAGCGTCGCGTCGAGCGTGTACGTTACGAAGTCATCGGTATAGGCGTAGAGATAGCTGATGGGGATCGACGGGATCAGCATGAGTGCGAGCGCCGCATAGGGAACGCCGTTCTTGTTCGTGCGCGCCGCCCACTCCGGGAGTATGCGGTCGAACGCCGTCGCGAATACTACGCGCGTGGACGAGAGGAAGACCGAGCCTACCCAACCGAAGAACCACAGGGACAGGAGGGCGACCACAATGAACTGCAGTATCGGGTTACCGAGGAAAAACGCGGCGAGCAGCCCCGGATACGGCCACGCCGCCACAGGTGCCCCCTCGAGGCCGCTCCAGTAGGCGTTATTGGCGGCGTAGTAGAAGTCCCACCCGAAGGTCTTGGAGATCAGCGCAAGCAGTGCCGCTCCGACCACAGTAGTGGCGAGCAGCGCTCCGCCCATCGCGTAGATGTTCTTGCGGAAGTCCGACGCGCCCCTGACCTCTCCGTACAGGGTCGCGCCCCAATTGGACCATAGGTTGAAGAACACGATCATGGGAATGAGGAGCAGTGTCGGGCCGAAGGCGAAAGAGCCCGGGCCGGCCGCCTCCAGCCCTCCGACCTCGAGGGTTCTCTGGTAGGCGTTTGCCGGCGCGCCGTAGACCTCTTGGGCCTCCGCATTAAAGGTGGAGACGAAGTCGCTGTTGGAGTTGAGAAGGAGAAGGACAAAGACGATGGCGAGACCCAAAACGCCACCGTAGAAGCAGAACTGCTGAATCCGGGCGTAGGTTCGCATTCCGAGCGAGATGAGGATTGAGGCGAGCACGGCGACGATCATCGAAGCGGTGAAGATGCCCCCGGGCTCGGAGAAGAAAGTGACAACAGAGTCGAGACCCAGGATGGCCGAGAGCGGGGCCACTACCTGGATGTTGAGGATGTTCGCGTAGATGGGGACCCAATGCCACAGAATGAACCACCAGCCCGTGCACGCCAGCACGAACCCGATCCCACCTCCAAGCACGCGACTGATCCATACGTAATCTCCGCCGGCTCTCGGCATCGTCGCGATCAAGGACGCGTAGGTGATCGCTTGAAACACCAGGTACACGCCCGCCAGGACGATCGCCCAAATCAGTGAGCCATCGGGGATGAAAGGTGCGAACGAAAAGATGTAGAGTCCTAACGTCATCAAATTGATCGAGAAGGCCGCGTAGATGAAGGCGTCGCGCACAGACCAACCCCTCAAGAGCCCCGTCGCCTTGCGGACGAACAGGTTTTCTTGAGAAGAGTTCTTTGCAGCCGTGTTAGCCATCTGTCCTCCTTATCCGCTCGTGAGCATGAATCGCTTGACCGACTTGCTTCCGTCGAGGTTCACGACCGCTCCGAGAAGCTGTCCCTGCTCGTAGGAGCTGCCGGGGTTGATGCTGAGGGTTCGACCTATCCGGGTGCTGCCCTTTGCCTCATGTATGTGGCCGTGCAGGGACAGGGCGGGCTGGCCTTTCTCGATCGCTTCGCGCACCGCAGTGGAACCACAGGGTACTGACGAGCGCCCAGCATATTTCGGACGCATGTCGGCGGTTAGCTCAGGAGCGTCGTCGAGCCCGGAGCCATACGGAGGGCAGTGGAAGCTGTAGATAATTCTCTCGGGCGGCGCGGTGAGCTGTGACACGATTCTGTCGATGCGCTCCGCAAGCTGTGGCTCGTCCTCTTCTCGATAGGTCTCCCACGGGGTCCGATTCGCCCACCCAGTGGACGCAAGCTGAAGACCTCCCACATCGATCACCCGCCCCTCGGCGAGCTCCACTCGCTTCGCTTGAGCGATCACCTCATCGACCTCGAACTGATCGTCATTTCCGGGACACACGAAGCAGTCAACGTCTGAATCGGCAAGGCGCTCATCGGCCATCCGCATCCACCGATCGACGGTCTCCAGCATGCACTTGTGGAAGAGCTCGTCCCTTCGCTGCTCGTCTCCCTCCAGCTCCTGAAGCTCGTCGCGATCGGTCCGGAATGGGTAATAGCCGCGGCGCCGTACTGAGTCTTCGAATGCAACGAGGTCGTCCTCTCCGGTCATCTGATGGTCAACCTCGAGCAAGCTCGCGCTCCAGCGGTCACCGCCTTCACTGACGATGGGAACGAGTGCCTTCCCTGTCATGTCCCCACCCAAAACCATGACATCGGCCTCGTAGTGCCGACCAGCGTTGAGGAACTTCCGCCAGCATGTCTCCGAGCCGTGGATGTCGGTGGCGAAAAAAACACGCTTGCTTGGAGCTCTCTTGGAAAAGATCATCCTGGCCCCCCCTGTACCTCTTCCGGCAACTCGTACCATCGCTTGCGCTCACCTATCCTTGCCCGCAGGCGCCATCTGCGAGACTTCGGTTCGCTCTCCGTCCACTCCTCGAGCTGCGTTAGGCGCTCCGCCGTTCTCGTTATGTCGTCCGCAGGAAGATCGTAACCCTTCAGGCGCTCGAGACAGGTCGCCAGGTTCGCGGTGAAGGTACGCCACAGCCCCCAGTCGTTCGCGCACAGGGAAGCGATATGAACTCCATTGATCATGGCGTCATCGCGGTCGCCGACCGGGTACTCATGAAACAAAGTCAAGGCGTCTTTGACGTCCTTTTCGTTCAGCTGCGCAATCTGAAGCTTCGTCAACACGAGTTCCGCGAGAGGGATCGTCACGCCGTCGAGCTGCAGCCTGTCCTGAATCGGGATCTCATGGCTCATTCGAAAGGTGCCAACGAACACATCCAGTTGCCGCTCGTTGGTTTCGTCGTAGAACATCAGTCGGTCTTTGCCGTTGAGGGCGTTGAACCGCGTCTCAGGCAAATACCCGGAATCCTCGAAGAAACGTTGGGTGACGGCGGACGTTCCCTTGGCGGTCGCCCAATCAAGGTCGCCATAGTCGCGAACGAAAATCGCCGGAACCTTGCCCGGCACTCGCAGCCGAATGGCCACTCCGCCCAATAGCCGCAGCGGCAAGCCCCGATCCGCGGCTCGACCAGCAAGTCGCCGGCCCTCGGAGATGACGTCGGCATGGATCTGACTCATGCCGGCCTCACCGTCCCAAGTTGACAACGACGGTCTTCAACTCGGTGAAAGTCTCCATGGAATGGCGTCCGCCGACGCGACCGACTCCGGAGCGTGACCCCGAACGGCCTCCGAAGGGCAGATGGCTCTCCCAGTAGTTCGACGATTCATTGATGTTCACCCACCCTGCCCGTGCGGACTCGGCGAAACGTATACCGAGTCCAAGGTCTTCGGTCCACACCGAGGCGAGAAGTCCGAAGGGAGAGGAGTTGACCACGTCGAGGGCTTCAACTTCCGATGTAATCGTCGTGACCGGGACGACCGGTCCAAAGGTTTCTTCCCGCGCGACCTCCATGCTGTGTGTGACGGAATCGAGAACGGTCGGCTCGTAGTACAGCGGTGTGGGAAACCCATGCGCGCGCTCTCCTCCGACGACCACTTCGGCGCCGTCGTGGACTGCGCCGGCGACGTGACGCTCGATCTTGGCGGCGATGGCTTCGTTGTTGAGCGGTCCCATCGTGGTATCGGGGGCAACAGGGTCGCCCAGGCGCACGCCGGCGCTGATCGTCGCTGTGAGCTTCTCCATGAAGCTCTTGTGCACGGCTTCATGAACGAGCCAGCGTTCCCCCGCGGTGCAGCTCTGACCCGCACACAGAAAAGCAGACTCGACGCTGGTGCGGGCGGCGGCGTCAAGGTCGGCATCCTCCAGAACCACGACCGGGCCGTTGCCTCCCATCTCCAGCAACAGCGCCTTGCCAGCGGCGCGCTCCGCCACCTTGTGTCCCGTTGCGATCGAGCCAATGAACCCTACCGTTTGCGTGCCGGGGTTGTTCGCGATCTCGTCTCCGACGATCCCGCCGGGTCCCGTGATCATGTTGAACACACCGGGGGGCAGTCCAGCATCGACGATGCACCTGCTCAGCAGGACGGCGCACACCGACGTTGTCGGCGCCGGGGCCCACACGACTGCGTTGCCGGACGCGAGCGCTGGCGCGATAAGCTCGCCGGGCATGGTGTAGGGCCAGTTCCAGGGTGTGATGACGCCGACAACGCCTCGAGGCACGCGATAGGCGAGGATACGCTTACCTGCATCGGTGGACGGTGGCATCGAGCCCTCAAGCCGCTTGGCATCCTCTCCTGCCATTCGGAAGTACTCCGCGAGCTCGTCGACCTCATCGTAGGCCTCTGCGAAGAGTGGCTTCCCCTGGTCGAGCGTCAGCGTGCAGGCCAGCTCGTCTCGGCGCTGGAGTATCAGCTCCACGACCCTTTCCATGGCCCCGGCGCGCTCGAACGGCGACAACGCAGCCCAATTGCGCCACGCGTCGTTCGCAGCCGAAACGGCTCGCCGGACATCGACGCGACTCCCTTCGGGGACCGAGCCGATCATTTCGCCGGTTGCGGGGCTCGTGGCCTCCATGCGTGCAGCGGGGCGGGAGCCGTTGGTCCAGGACCCAGCGATGTGCATTTCATAGTCGCGATTCCTCGCCGCTCCGACAAGAGCAGTCTCGCGCGCCCTGCTTAGAGCATCGGTGCGGGCGTCCGTCTTAGTCCCCCCAAAAAGTGTCGCGATTTGTCGCGCGAGCGCACTATATCCGATACACGGTCTATATCCGATACACGGTGGGCGGCGGCGTTAAAGGGTGTACTCCACCGTGGCGTCGAGGATCCAATCGACGAGGTAGTCGCCGAACGACGGACGGACATAAACCCGAGTGGAGCCGGGACGTTCCTCGAGAATCACCTGAACCCTGGCAAGCAGTGTCTGGGCGCACCTGCCCGGTGACCATGCACGAGCGTGGAAGTCGAGTGAGCAGCCTTTGGACAGCAGATCGTGGCGCGCCGAGCCGCGCAGTTCCACCACCACCCAATTCGCAGACACGTCGACGACTGAGTAATGAACTCCGTCGAGGGTGCTCTTGAGTGCCGCTGCAATCGCGCCGGCGCCCGAGGGGGGCCCCACAATGAGCCATTCATTGGGCCCCAGCCACAGGACCACGCCTCCTGCGGAATCGGTTGTGGTGTTCGGTTCGAGGGGTAGAGCCAGGTACAGGAGACCGCGGTGTGCCGGGTCGACGCGCAGGTTCACCTTAGCGAGGAACGCCATTTCGACGATCTCGACGGCGCCGCCCGTGTTGTCTCCGGCGCGGTCGAGGTCCCGCCCACGTTGTGCAAGAGGGCTGCGGGCGGCGCTATCAACCGTCACGCCGGGCTCCCTGCGGATCGTAGAAAATCGGGTCCGTGACCGTTGCTGTGACGGTCCCACCGGGCAGCGGCGCGAGTACCGTGCGACCATGCAGCTCTGCGCCTCGTGCAACTAAAGCGAGGGCAAACGTCCGTTCCAGCACGGCGCTTCGGTAGCTCGACGTCACGTGTCCGATCATCGGAGCCGGGATCGCGTCGGTGTCTTTGAGAACGAGCTGTGCACCCTCGGGCAGCAGCGCATGCGGGTCGTTGGGAAGCAGCCCCACGATTCGCTTTCGATCGGGACGCCGGGTGTCGGGACGACGCAGTGATCTCTTGCCCACGAAGTCGTCCTTCGCGGTCGAAACGATCCACGACATCCCCAAGTCAGCCGGTGTCACGGTGCCGTCCGTGTCTTGGCCCACAATGACGTAGCCTTTCTCGGCGCGCATGACATGCATCGTCTCGGTCCCATATGGCGTGACACCGAACGACTCTCCCGCGTCGATCACCGCCTCCCACAGCGCAAGTCCGTGCCACGACGCCACGTTGATCTCGTATGTCAGCTCACCAGAGAAGCTCACGCGCGCCACCCGTGCGGGCAGTCCAGCGACCGTTCCCTCCCGCAGCGTCATCCACGGGAACGCGCCGGCCGAAAGCTCGATGTCGGTTCCCATCGCAGCGAGAACGTCGCGAGCCTTCGGCCCCGCAACGGCCACGGTCGCCCACTGCTCGGTTACCGAAGTGCAGTACACGTTCAAGCTCGGCCATTCAGTTTGGAGCCATTCCTCTAGGTGATCGAGGACCGCAGCGGCGCCACCGGTTGTCGTCGTGAGGACATAGCGGTCGTCGGCGAGGCGCATCGCCACGCCGTCGTCCATGACCATGCCGTCGAGGCCGAGCATCATGCCATAGCGGATCGAGCCCACCCGAAGTGAGCTCATGACGTTCGTATACATGCGATCGAGGAACGCGGGGGAGTCGCGGCCGACTACGTCTATCTTGCCTAGCGTTGTTGCATCCATCACGCCCACGCCGGTGCGCACCGCCATGCATTCGCGCTGTACGGCTGCGTCGAGGTCTTCGGCGCCCTGGGGGAAGAACCATGGGCGTTTCCATTGGCCAACATTCTCGAAAACCGCTCCGTGTCCAACGTGCCATGGGTGAATCGGCGTCACGCGAGCGAGATCGAACAGGGCACCGGTGCCCGGTCCCGCGAGCGCCGCAAAGGACACAGGTTTGTACGGGGGCCGAGCGTTCGTTGGGCCCTGCGCCGCCGGACCCCGTCCGAGGAGCTGGTTCACGAGCTCTGTTGTGACCACGCTCGACAGGCGGCCTTGATCGATGGCGGTGCCGATGTAGGTATACCGCTTGACATGCTCGGCGGAGCGAAATCCGACGTCGAGTGCGTCCACGACATCGGCGACGGTGGAATCGCGCTGGAAGTCAACGTAGTGGCGCGACAAGTCAACGGCGGGAACGAACCAATACGCGGCGGCCTCCGGCACGTCCCCTGCGGCGGTCCCCACGATCTCGAGCCACTCGGGCAAGGGGCCGGCGGGCACGAAGCATGAGCGTGCTTCATCGTAGACGAGCCCGCCGCCGATGGCTCGGTGAAGGTGCAGCACGGGATTCCAGCCGCCGGATACGGCCATGAGGTCCGCGTCGATCGTGCGCTGGTCGGTGCCGTTGGTAACATGCACGGCCGAGACGCGCGAGTGGCCCTCGGTGCCCTCGACGGTCCAGCCGGGCAGGACCTCAAAGCCCTCAGCGCGCGCCTCCGTCTGAGCCGGAGAGCTCGCTCGAACATCCACGATCGCCCCCACCTCGGCTCCGGCGTTCCGTAACGCGCGAGCAGACGCGTAGGCGGAATCGTTGGTCGTGAATAGAACCGCTCGTTCGCCGCAGACTACGGCGAACCGCCTCAGGTACTCGATAACCCCCGAAGCCAGCATCACGCCGGGGCGGTCGTTATCTCGAAAAGCGATGGGGCGTTCGTGGGCTCCCGTGGCCAGCACCACGCGTTGTGCCCGCACGTGCCACATGCACTCGACGGGTCGGCTCTGTTCGTGCACGAGGACGTAGCAATTGTCGTAGAGACCCATTGCAGTCGCCCGGATGCGAACAATCGCATCCGGTATCGTTTCTAGGCGGGCGGTGTAGTGAGCGACCCAAGTAGCCGGGGGCCGTCCCTCGATGGCTCCGTCCGCCAGCGAGGTTCCTCCCAGCCATGGGCGCTCATCTACCAGCATCACCCTGCCGCCCGCCTCCGCCGCATCGAGCGCGGCCTTGATCCCGGCCACGCCGCCACCGATCACCAAGGTCTCGACGTGGACGTGACGCGGCTCGCAGCGAGGTGTCGATGGATCGTCGAGGGGCAACCGTCCGAGCCCGGGGCGCCCCGTTGCGACGAGGCCGTCAACGAGTTCCACGGTGGTGGCCGGGGTTATGACATCGAGCACGGGTGCTGTGACCTCGACGAACGCAGAGGGCTCCTCGATGCCCGCGGTCATCACACCGCGCAACCGTCCCTGGATGGGGCTCGTGGTGACGACGCCGACACCGTTGGCGAGAAGAGCCGATGCCAGCGTGTCTCCCGCGAACCCCTCGTACGAGGTGTCGTTGAACCGGAAGGTAAGAGGTGTGCCGCGGTCGATCTCTCCTCCCACCTGGAGCCGCTGGGGTCCCATCAGCTGGATGACCTCGGGGGCGCTTCATGTTTTCGGTACGACAGACGAATGTCATGCGTCACCGTGCTCCGCACGACGTCGAACCAACGCCGGCATCCCGCCGAATGGTGCCAGCGCTCGGCGAAGTCTCCTTTCGGGTTGTCGCGCATGAACAAGAAGTCGGCCCATTGCTCATCCGTGAGCGCTTCGGGGTCGGGGGGGTATGGGACCTGAGCCTGACCGCCGTAGCGGAACTCGGTTTCGTCCCGGAGTCCGCACCACGGACAGGGGATCAGCAGCAACGGGAGTGGCTCAGCCCAGTCACTGGGGGCAACGGCCTCCGCCGAGTGCTCCGGGCCGAGCAGCGATGTCGTTGGGTCAGCGCCATCAGTGCGCCACCGCTGCGGCGCCGTGTTCGTCGATCAGAGCGCCGGTCTTGAACCGTTCGAGGGCAAACGGTTCCGCGAGCGGTCCCGGCTTGCCCTTGGCGATCGTCTCCGCGTAGATATGCCCGGAACCCGGCGTAGCCTTGAAGCCCCCGGTGCCCCAGCCGCAGTTGAGATAGAGGCCCTCGATTGGCGTAATGCCGACGATCGGCGAGGCATCCGGACACACATCGACGATCCCCGCCCACGTCCGTAGCAGCTTCGCATGCCTAAAGATGGGGAACAGCTCGATCGCCGCAGCCATCTGATGCTCGATGACATGGAAAGAGCCGCGCTGGGCGTAGGAGTTGTACGCATCGATGCCTGCGCCCATGACCAGTTCGCCCTTGTCCGCCTGACTGACGTAGACATGCACGGCGTTGGACATCACGACGCAGTTGAGCACGGGCTCCAGTAGGACCGATACGAGAGCTTGAAGGGGATGGCTTTGCAGGGGGAGGCGAAGTCCCACCATGGATGTCAGCACCGACGTATGTCCGGCGGCGGCGAGCGCGATCTTGGACGCACCGATCCTGCCGCGCGTGGTATGGAGGCCGACGACGCGGCCGTTGCACAGGTCGATGTCTGTTACCTCACAGTGCTCGACGATGTCGACGCCGAGGCGATCGGCTCCCCGCGCGTACGCCCACGCGACCTTGTCGTGGCGGG
>JALZIQ010000037.1 GCA_030860205.1 Actinomycetota bacterium
ATCGTCACAGTGGTCCCCTCGCCTACCTCGGAAACCATGTGGAACTCATCCATCAGCCTTCTGGCGCCGGGCAGGCCGAGTCCGAGGCGGCCGCCCGACGACCCGCCATCTTGCAAGGCCCTTTCGACATTTTCGATCCCCGGTCCGGAGTCGCTTGCGACTACCTTGATGCCTTCCATTCCGTTGAGATTGACGATTCGGAGCAGGATCTGACCATCTCCCACGTACTCGACGATATTGCGCGCCACCTCCGAGATTGCGGTTGCAAGCAGCGTCGCCTCACTTCGTGATAGGCCCAGTTCTGACGCCATGGAACGTCCGGTCTGGCGGGCGAGCACGATGTCCCGATCCGACGTGATGGCAACAAGGGTCTCATCCCTCATTGTCATGTGTCCTTCCGGCGACCCAACGATCCAGAAATTCGAGTCCTTCCTCGAGATCCAGGGCGGTGTTGACGTCGTCCATGAGCAAGCCGAACCGCACCATGGCGAAGGCAACATCAGGTTGTATCTTGACAATGACCATTTCGGCCCCGCGCAGCCGTGTCGTCAGGGCGACGGTGCGAAGAGAGCGCGACGCGAAAGAATCGATTACGTCCATTGGCGGCCGGCTCGTAAGCGTCAAGCACACGATTCAATAGGTTGAAGTTTTCCTGATACTTCTGGAACAAGGATCGGGCCAACGCATCACGCAATAGCAGGACTATGCCAAGGACCTCGTGAGTTCCACCCCCCGGGGATGATGCGCTCGGACAGGTTTTCGGCGTATTCCTGTTAGCCTAAAACAGGACCGTTCCATCGAGCCGTCGCGCCGGTAGCCATCATATTGGCATTCCATGGGGCCAGGTTTGGTGCTATCAGAGGGGACGCTCCGCGGCGTCCGGAACGCTACCCTCAGAGGCACGCCGTTAGCGACAATGTGAAGGGAGTGCTGGTTGGAAGGCTGGAGCACAATCATCGAACCTTTCCGAATCAAGGCTGTGGAGCCGCTGACGTTTACCACCCTGTCGGAACGGGAGGAGGCGCTCAGGCGTACGGGTTTCAATCTCTTCGGGCTTCGCAGCGACGAGGTTCTCATCGATCTCCTGACCGATTCGGGCACCGGAGCGATGTCGGCCCAGCAGTGGGCGGCGCTCATGCGAGGTGACGAATCGTATTCGGGCAGCAGCTCCTACGAGCGATTTGCCGAGGTGGTGCAAGGACTGACCGGGCTCGAGCATGTCGTTCCTGTGCATCAGGGACGAGCAGCCGAGCGGATACTGTTTGCCGAGACTGTGCACCCGGGATCAGTGGTCCCGAACAATACGCATTTCGACACCACACGAGCCAACATCGAACACGACGGCGGGGTTGCCCTTGACTTGCCTTGTTCGGAGGCAACAGATACTCAATCCGAGGCGCCGTTCAAAGGAAACATGGACATCGATGCTCTGGAAAGAGTACTCGAGGAGCACACGGGGAGCGTCCCCATGGTGTTCCTTACCGTTACGAACAACTCCATCGGTGGGCAGCCTGTGTCAATGCAGAACGTTCGGGTGGTGCGCAAGGTATGTGACCGGCACGGCGTGCCGTTGTTTCTCGACGCCGCCCGCTTTGCGGAGAACTGTTGGTTCATGATCCAACGTGATCCTGAGCATTCAAGTCGCAGCCCCATCGATGTGGCGAGGGAACTCTTCTCCTATGCAGACGGCGTGACGATGAGCGCAAAGAAGGACGGTCTTGCGAACATCGGCGGCTTCCTGGCCGTCAATGACGACGAGCTTGCCGTGCGCTGCAGGGCACTCCTCATCCTGACGGAGGGTTTTCCCACTTACGGTGGTTTGGCGGGCAGGGACCTGGAGGCTATCGCAGTGGGCCTCCAGGAGGTCCTCGAACCCGACTATCTTCGTTACCGCGTGCGCACCAGTGAGTACCTGGCAGACCGTTGCCGGGAGTTGGAGGTTCCCACCGTCCGCCCTCCCGGAGGCCACGCGGTTTACCTCGACGCAGGGGCTCTGTTACCTCATTTGTCGCGCGATCAGTTCCCGGCGCAGGCGCTTGCCGTGGAGCTGTACCGTATGGGTGGAGTACGGAGCGTGGAGGTTGGCTCCGTCATGTTCGGCGAGGCTGCGCAGCACGAGCTGGTTCGCCTTGCTCTTCCTCGCCGGGTCTACACGCAGAGCCACATCGACTACGTGGGGGAGGTCATCGCCGGGCTGTCCGAGCGACGCCGTTCCATCTCCGGGTTTCAGATCGTTCATGAGCCGAAGTACCTGCGGCACTTCACCGCGCGCTTTGCCCCGCTGGCGTAGCGAAACCGTGGGAACGGCAATGCCGCTCTGGTCGCCGGGAAGCCGCGACCAGAGCGGCATCGACCCCTTCTGACATTCGTTCAACCGATCCGAGTCAACTCCTCGTGGCTCGATTGGCAATCGATCTGTAACGCATCGATTACTGCACTGTGTTGTCGAAGATGCGGTTTCCTCTGCCGCCGTCGCAGGGACTGTAGCCGGAGCAGGTGAACGCACCGGAATTTATCGAGATGTTGTCATGGACGGTGTTGCGCTTCATGGTGTTGCTCACGTCCCGGGTCGTGTTCGTCCCGAGGCACTTGGGCAATGCCATGTTGTGGGGTTGCAAGGACAAGTGGACGGCACGGCCCTTGTTGTTCCTGAAGGTGTTGAACGCGAAGACTCCATCGTTGGAATCCGAAACCCTGATCCCGTCGGAGCCGTTCCCTTCGAACGTGTTGTGATGGAGGTTGATCGAACACGAGATTTCATGGAAGTAGCCGAAGCGGTCGTTGAAGCTGAAACGGTTGTTCCACACCTCGGAGTTGACATTGTTGATGTCGGTCCAAAAGCCGTCTGAGAACCGACTGTGGTGCATGTAGTTGCCGGTCACCTTCAGATTCGTGGTCGAGGCGAACTTCGTATTCCCAGCGTGCCACGGCCCTCCTCTTACTGTGCCGAAACCGGCGTGGTTGTTGTAGGCAAACTCGTTGTTTTGAAGAAGAAGCCCGATGCCGGAGCCGAAGGACCCCATGGTGCCCTGCCACCCGATGTAGCTGTCGCGGGTGGTGGAACCGCTTTTCATCCTCGCACCGTGAGAGTGACAGCCGAAGATAGTCACGTTGTCCAGCTGGGCGCCGGAGCCGAGGTCGGTACAGTTGCCGGCAAACTTTTCGACCCGCACGTTACGAAGAGTGATTCCAGAGGCTGACGACTGGATCCCGGCCGACTTGATGTCGGTCAGCTCGAGCACCTGACCCACCGGTGTGCGGTTGATGTAGACTTTATCGGCCGCGTAGTCGAAGAAGAAGCCTGCGTCGGGAGCACTCCCGAGAGCAGAGAGGCTGGCGTAGGCTCGCATCGGCCGGTTGCTGCGGTAGACGTCGACATAGTCACATGCTCGGGAGTATCCAGGACGTTCACAGGTCGATCCCGATTTCTGCGCCGGAGTGAAGGTCTGGCCGGACGAAACCCAGTTGGCCCCACTTGCGCTCCAGTCGGTGACCGTCTTCGCACCACTTATGATTGCGCCGTCCTCGGCCACAAGCGTGTCGTTGGCTCCGGGAGATATGTTGCCGGTGCGGTAAAAGCCCGGCCCGTTGAGGCACACGCTGGACGAGGCGTTCAAGGCCGCCTGCACATTGCCGCCGGGGCTTACGTCCTCGCCCGCGACACTCGCGCAGTCGACTCCCGGCTGCTGCCCAACTCCGGCCACGCTGGGCTCGGTGCCACCGTTACCGCCGTCCACGGGGGGCGGGTCGGTCTCGTCGTTGTCGGTGGGGCTGGAGCAACCCGGGTCGTTGGGATAGTTGTTCTTGCCGTCGCCGTCGTTGTCCAGCCGGTCGGAGCACTGCGGCGCGTTGGGCGCCTCGGAGTCGTCGCTGGGGCCGTCGCATCCTTGGTCGTCCGGGTAGTCGATCGCTCCGTCGCCGTCGTTGTCCTGGCCATCCGAGCACTCCGGCGAGGGAAGCTCTACTATTTCCATGGCCATGACGCGAGGCGCTTTGAGCACCCGTACGAAGTTGATGTCTAGATTGGCATCGGTCGGTGTGGCGGTGAAGGACTTCATGACGCCTTTGTAGCCCCCGACCTCGGCAAAGGTGTCGTAGTCGTTAAGGACTTGCTGACTCTCGATGTTGACGTCCATCGTGCGGCAGCCGACCGACTGACAACCGGAGTAGATCTCGGCAAAGTAGAGGCGTACGTCATAGCTTCGACCGGCCGTGACCGGAAAATTCGTCTCCAGGTTCCCTGTGGTGGATGGCTTGTAACGCTCATCCTTGAAGATGGCGGAATCCACGCCCGCCGGAACCGAGGAGTGGAGCGTGACTGCGTGCGTAGTCGCAGCGACCTTGCTGCCGGTAGAACCGATGTAGGCGGACGGCGCGGTGACGGTGTCCGCAGACCATCCTCCCGACGTCGAAGGCCCACCCACATTGATCTTGTACTTGGTCACTCCCGGCCCTGCGGCAGAGGCCGGCGAGGCGTCGAGTACGGACAGGGGCAATGTTGTCAGTACAGAGGCCAGAAGCGCGGTCGCAAGTGCAGCCGAACGCAACCGTGGTCTGGCGCGCGCTTTGCCTCCCGATGATGTTGCCGTTGCCGGCGGGCGGCCGCGCTGGAATAGGGAATGCAGTTGGTAAGTCATCACTTGTCCTCCGTTCGGTGGCTGGGCGGCCTCCCGGGGGAGGTCCCTGGCTCTGCGCCCCCGCCTCACGACGGGTTTGCCCTTATCGCTGGAGATCTGATTGACCTCGTCTCTGTCATCGACCGAGACACCGACTTCCTTGAAGGAATTGTCAGGACGCCCGGCGCCGCCTGGCTCCCTTGCGCCTGCCCTTCCTCAGAGGAGGGCGGGTTGGACGAGCCGTACGGTCAGCCGACGCCGGCGGTGCGCGCGTGCCCGCCTGTCCCACCTGCAGGACGAGCCCCCTACAGTTGGGCCGGTCGCGACCACTCGTTTGACGCCGAACCGCTCCCCCACGCGTGCGATATTCATGGGACCAAGACCTGACTGCGGTCGTTTCGTAGGATGCACTTGAACCAGTACCCTTGGCCTCACATGCCGACTGACGACGTGCAAGACCCGTCCCGGTTACCGGAGCCACGCCTCGAGACGGGGGCTCCGAAATTGATTGCATCGGTCCTCAATGCGGATCTGGACCGGCTGTCGGAGGTGTGCGGGGAAATGGAGCGAGCGGGACTCGACGGCATCCAGTGGGACGTGATGGACGGCCGGTTCGTCCCCAACCTCACGATGGGTCCGGCAACCATTGAGGCATGCCGCAAGGCCACCTCACTGCCTTTCGAGGCCCACCTCATGATCGAAGAGCCGGAACGATCGATCCAGGAGTATGCGGCGGGGGGCTGTGAATACATCATCGTCCACGTGGAGGCGTGCCGTCATCTTCACAGAGTGCTCGACGACATCAAGAGCTTGAATGTCGGGGCGGGCGTCGCTCTCAACCCGGCGACCTCTCTGGAGACAATCGCTCACGTCATGGACCTCGTAGACGTGTTGCTGATCATGACGGTCAACCCGGGATTCGGCGGACAGTCCTACATCGATGCCATGGGACCCAAGATAGGCGCAGCACGCGACCTCATTTCCCGTGGGCCGAGAGAGGTACACCTCGAGGTCGATGGAGGAATCACGCCCTCGACGATTGGAGGCGCGGCGTCGGCGGGAGCAGATTGGTTCGTGATCGGATCCGCGCTTTTCAAGCATGAGGGCGGAATGGAAGGGGCCGTGAACCACATGCGTGAGGAGGCCACGGGCGTCGCTCTTCCAGAGACGGGTTTCCTAGCAAGGAGGGCAAACCCCAAACCTCGAAGGGGGAAGGGCTAACATTCGGCGCATGGGCGAACCCGTTTGCTGGATGCACATGCTGTGCCCCCGCTGCGCACTTCTGATCGAACAAGAGGACCCGGTCGCATGTCCGCACTGCGGCGTGGAGATGCCTGAGCCCGAAGTCGGTCGTCTGAACCCGGATCTCGGCGAAGCCCCCGCATGACATCTGAAGCAGACAGGAGGGAGGTCCTGACGTGGGAGGACTTCGGTGCGGGATGCCGCCGCCTCGCCGGCTTGGCTGCTGAGGACGACTACATTCCCGACATCATCCTGGCGATTGCTCGCGGGGGCCTGTTTGTGGCCGGTGGACTCGGTTACGCTCTGGCGGTCAAGAACATCTACGTTGTCAATGTGGAGTACTACACCGGCGTAAATGAACGCCTTCCCATGCCCGTGGCACTACCTCCAACGCCGGAGATGGTCGATATCGAGGACGCCCGATTGCTCATCGCGGATGATGTCGCCGATACCGGACACACGCTCGCCTTCGTGCATGAGTTCTGTCGTGGAAAGGTGAGCCAGGTGCGCTCCGCCGTTCTCTACGTGAAGCCGGCATCGGTGATCGATTGTGATTACGTTTGGCGCAGCACCGACCGCTGGATCGATTTTCCGTGGTCGTCGGGGCCTCCGCTCACGTCTCTCCAACCCCCAGTTCACCCCGTGTCCCAAAGGTGAAGAGATTGAGGCAACGGCTGGCTGATTGGTTCATCTGGTGGATCGCGCTGTGATTTGTGGCAGTTGTTCGTAAACTCCTTTGCAGCGCCCGAGATGTAGTCCCGAGTTCAACCCATGTGTTCTCGGCTCGTCGAATCGTCCTGAAACGCCGCAATCCAGACCCAGTAGATGAACAGAATTTGGAGGGGCAGCCGAGCCACCAACGTAAGGGAGCCTCCCGGGACGCCGGGATATCGATCTGGATGGATCGCCATGTGGACGTTCGCCGGGTAGATCGCGATGAGTGTGACTTCCAGGAGCCATCCTGCAGCGCGCCGGGTCCGTGCGTGCATTGTGCCCAGTCCGCCGGCGATCTCGGCGGCTCCCGAGAGATAGACCAGCGCGAGTTGTGCACCGAGAGCATCCGGAACTGCGGTTGCGTACGTCTGAGGAAACACGAAGTGGTTGAGACCGAGCAGGACCATCACCGGCCCTGCGAACAGCCGGGCAATCCGCCGCATCACCCCTCTCTCCGCTGCCTCCGTCCGGCGGCCCCATAGCCAGCGGCGTTGCGCTCCCTGGCAGCCCTGTTCTGGTGGAGACAATCGGGTCCTTCCACGCCTTCCTTCAATCTTTCTTGTTGACATCGACGTTGGGGATGCCGCCGATGTGGAGGTCGATGCCCAACAGGACCAGGGGCCACAGGAGAACGGCGAGAAGGGCCGAGACGACGGCAGTGAGATCGTTGAGGTTGCCCAGGTAGTTATTGCTGCTTGCGACGACGAGCCCAACTGCAAGATAGACGATGATGATGATCAGCTTGAGCATCGAACCTCCTTGGTGCTGCGCTCGTGATGGGTGCGGCAGGCCAGACGGGTCACGAGTCGTCTACGGACCGCCCGCCGGCCGCTCTCGGAGCACTATAGGCGGGTTACGGAGGAGAGACAAGGTAGTCTGCTGTCCCGCGCTAAGACTAAGACGGCGTTGCAGGCGGTCGTTGGCAACTTACCCGACCGTGTCAGGGGGGAGGTCGTCGCACCTGTGCGCGGATGGACTCTTCTTCGGCGGTGAGGTCGAGATAGACTTTGCCTTCGGCTCCATCTTCTTGGGCACTTGAACCAAAGTCGCTGCTCAACCACTTTTTCATGTAGCGGACGCAGTCGCGCACCTTGTCCTCTTGAAAGAAGCGAGAGTGCCCGGCCAGCTCGATCCAGGCGGGGCGAACATCCTCGAGCTCCGGTGGGGTACACGGAATCTCGGTGCTGAGCGGCCGAACCGCTGGATCTTCCACCTCGACGTCCTGGGGATCGTGGAGCTTGGGCGCCGCAAAAACGGTTCCGCCGATTGGGTCGGTCTTCCTCCAGAAGTTCCACCACCCTATCTCGGCGCCGCCGAGGAGCTCGCTCCTGAGGCTCTGGATCTCGGCGTCACCGAAGTATGCGGGAAAAAGGGCGCCGTACAGGGTTGTTACCGGGCACCCGTAGGTGATGAGGGCAACCGAGGCGAGCTTTTCCTTCTGGAGAGACGCAAGCGCGGCAAACGCGATCACCGAACCCTGACTGTGCGCCGACACCAACACGCGCCGCCGGGCCTGAACGTGGTGGTTGATCCTTCCCTGGAATTCAGGCACGGCTCTCTCTGTGTAGGGCCGGACGGCGAAGGGATGGAAGCGCCGCGGCCAGAACGTCAACACGTCCCACAGGATTCCTATGGTTCGCCTGAGCCGGACGGTGCTTGCAGATCTCCGGACGATCGCAATCGCCGCTATCACGGTTGCAGGCAGCAGCCACTGGGCGACCCGGAAGCCCAGATCAGTGGCATCCGGGGGTTGCAACCACAGCAGAGGGTTCAGGGACGGAACCGCGCGCATAGAGGCTGCAACCACGCCCAGGATCAAAAAGCTGGAGGCGAAGAAGGACAGCAATGCATCGGCTCGATGTCCGGCCTCAGCGAGTCCTCTGGTCCTGGCGACTTTCTTACGATAGCTTGGTTCGACACCGTCGAGCTCTTCCCCGATCCAGCTCGTCCGGGCGGCAAGGTCTCCGGCGCTTCCTGAACGTGCCCACCTCCAGAGGAACACTCCGCCGAACAGGCCCCAGACAAGCGCCACGAGCAGGAAGACATCGAGCAGAGCCAATTCCGGACCCCACGGCTTTTCGATGGAAGCGGGCCCGGCATTCACCTGTGCGACCACCTGCCTGCCCACCAGTAGAACGAGTGCCGAAAAGCAGCCGTTAGTGAGCGCCACGGCAATGGTGGCAGCCACTGCGGCGCGCATGCGAGGGCGTCTTGTACCCGGCACCTGACCTCCCGTCGACCACGATGCGAAGGCCAACAGGATGAGGAGTCCGATCTGCAGCACGCCGATGGGGGTGAAGAGCTGCCCGATCAGTAATCGGTTGTCGCCGAAGGCAGCCGCCGATTTGATTGCCACGGCACAGACTGCAATCCCGGCTGCAAGCAAATGCAGGCCCAGTTCTTTGTCGACGTCGCTTTCGTGAGCGAAGAATGCCGGGGAACGAAGTGTTTCCTCGGGCTTCCAACTCCGCGGCGCCCCCTCGTCCGCGAGAACATCTGGGACCGGCGCGCGCGCTTCGAACTCCTTTTTCGTGGTTCGTCCTATCCAAAAGAGCGCGAACATGGCGGCGCCGGTGGCAACTATTCCTGCCGTGACTCCCAAGCCGCTCCATCTCTGGCCCCAGAGTCTCCCGACGAGTTGATAGCCCACCAGGTCGACAAGGAGGATCGCCGTCCACAACGTCCAGCTGACCGTCAGCAGAATTCCCAGGACCTGCACAAGCATCCGTATGAGGTCGATCTGGCGGTGCTTGGCGGACTCGAAGGAAGGATGCATCCACCCCGCAACGTTCAGCAGCGTGAAGGGTAGAAGCAGAATCCACAGAGGCTGTAGAGGGGAGCTCGAGGTGAGGGCGCCCCAGTCGTAGCCCTCGACGTTGCGCCCTTCGCGATCGGCGCGCCGGGCGAGAAAGACCGTCCCACGCCCCTCTCCCACCACGACCGCGTCATCCCGGGATCGGAGACCGAGAAGCGTCTCACCCGGAGAGCCGCCGACTCCGTGAATTCTGAGTTCGCGTACCTCGAAACGACCGGGTTCGGCCATCACTACCCCTTTTTTATTGGTCCCCGATGCCGTATACGGCACCGTCCCGGGAACCGACATAGATCATGCCCTCCCAAACTGCCGGTGTCGACTCGATGCACCCGCCGAGCTTCACCTTCCACAGCTCCCGAGGCGGCTCTTCGAGCGGGGCTTCGACGTCGTAACCATGCAGGACTCCGGCACAGTCGCC
>JALZIQ010000102.1 GCA_030860205.1 Actinomycetota bacterium
CTAGAGTCTTTTGGCCGGCGCGAAGTCCGGCGCGCCGAGCAGTTGGATGAGCCGGTGCGTCAATTCGGTTGCCAGCGGATCGGCGCCGTAGGCCGTCGCCAGTGGGAGCGTGCAGACTATGCCTGCCCCGGAGCCGTGCGAAAAGGCCCCCACCGTGGCAACCGTTGATCTCACCCACCCGACATAGAAGCCGGCAAGAACATCCCGGTTGTCTGCGGGCGCGTAGCCTGTAACGACTTCTTCGGGAGTGAGGCCGCTGAACGAGAAGTCCATCCGCGGACGGAGCGACAGCCCTTCCGTAAGCGCCGGGCGCAACCAGCCCATGCCCTGAGCCCAGTCGCCCTCCCACATGCTTCCGGCCCGCCCTTGTACCTTCAGGGACAGCCCTTCGGGCAACGCATCCTCACCGTCCGCCAGCATCAGGGCGCGCCCGCCCGTACGCACCCATGCAGCGACGTCATCGTCCCACTTATCCGTTACCGTGATGTCGGCGGCGTCCGGATCGTGCTCGATGCTCCACCCGATCTCCTCGAGCGCGGGTTCAATCGGACCGCCCGTCCACAGACGGGCCGACCCCGGCGCCGAGTGTTCCGGCCACAGGAGCAACTCGTGGGAGTTTTGGTTGATGGTCCTGCCCCAGCGGTCCTCGAGCCAGAGATGAAATGGCACCCGCACCGGCGCGCCGAGGGGTGGGGCGCCGAAATCCACCGACCCAAGCCGGGCAACACGACCGGCGGGGAAACTGTGTGGGCCATCGAGCGCGCCGTCAAGAACGAAATCGGGAATCGCCCACCTCACTCGGCAGTCGTCGAGATCTGCTTGTGAGTAGTGCGATACCATCACTTCTGTCCTGAAGTGTTCACCAGAGCGAAGCCGGTGAACGGGCGGGCACAATGCGAACGTCACGTCGAGGGCGCTTATCTCTCTTAACCGGTGGTGATACGCCTTGGGCATGCGCGCCATGTCGAGCAGCCCGTTGCACTCCCAATGCAGATCGGTGAACTCCGTGATCACATATCCGACGATGGCTTGATGACTGCGCATGTCCTCGATCTCAAACTTCATCGCGTCGAACTGCGCATCCTGGCTTTGGGCTACGAACTCCTTGTACGAGCCGAACACCTCGTCCATGCCCCATTCCAGCCACCGGTCCTCGACATCGCGCGGCTCGACGATCCCTCCGGTGTGCTCTCGTCCGGTATCGAACCACCACGGGTATTCACCGCGCTCGTCGACGAGGTTCGCGTTGTCGGGCAGACCCCAGTTGCCGAACTCTGAAAGCACCATGGGTTCGCCGCCGTGCCGCAGAGCGTCACCATCGAGGCTGTAGGTGGTGTCCGGATGGGCGGCCCATGCCGACGTCCACGCCACCCATTCCCCTTGGTGGTCGGGCATCGCCTTATAGAGGTGGTAATCGTTGATGTCGGACTCGACGTGGAAGTTGGGGGGGCATGCCGAGTTGTCGATCACGAGCCGCGTTGGGTCCAGTGCCTTAGCCCACCGGTAGGTTTCGCCGATCCATTGCCTGTGCTCTTTCTCGTTTGGGATGTCGACGCCCCAGCCTTCGTTGATCACCGTCCAGATGATGATGGACGGATGGTTGAAGTCACGCTCGATGAGACCCGCAAGCGTTTGGCGCCCCCGGCGTTTGGCATCCTCGGTGAGCGTGTTCCAGTTGGGGAGCTCAGTCCATACCAGAAGACCGAGCCGGTCCGCCCAGTAGAGATATCGGGGGTCGGGAACCTTGATGTGACAGCGCAGCAAGTTGAGGCCGAGCTCTTTGGCTTTGAGGACCTGCTCGCGCAACAGGTTGTCCGACGGGGGTGTGTAGATCGAGCCGAGGTAGTAATCCTGATCGAGGGCGCCGAGCAGATACAAGGGACGGCCGTTTAGCAGCAGAGCGCCGTCCTCGGCGGCGATCGAACGGAACCCAAATGTGTCCGCCGCTGCATCGACGCGCGCACGGTCGTCGTGGAGCTGCACTTCCACTGTGTAGAGGTGCGGCGAATCGACGTCCCACACCTGCGCGCTCGGGACGTCGATGTCGAAGCCGTTGCCCTCAGGATCCACTGCAGCCGATGCGTGATACGTGTCGTGACCATCCGGCGAGCTGATGGTGCAGCTCAACCGACCGTCGAAGTCCTTGCGCCACAGCGACGTCTGGACACGTGCAACTCCCGTAGCCGGGTCCCCGTGGACTGCAATGCGTTCGATGAAGTCGTGGGCGGTTGCCTCGAGATGGACGCTCTGCCACAGGCCCCCGATGGGGCCGTACCAGCTTTGTTTGCCGTGCGGCAACTCGTCGAAGGGATAAGGTGACGACGCCGGACCATTGGGGCCGACATCGAGGACCTTCACCGTCACCAGGTTCGTGGCGCCCGCAATCAAGGCGCCGCTCACATCGAAGCTGAACGGCAGATAGCCGCCTTCGTGCTCACCCGCAAGCTCGCCGTTGATCCACACGGTGCAGAAGTAGTCGACCGCCCCAAAGCAAAGCCGCACGAGGCGCCCGTCCCAACGAGATGGGATGTCGAAGCTGCGCTCGTACCACGCCATTCCCGCCCACAGTCGGAGGTCGTCGAACTGCGCCTGCCAGCACCCCGGGACGGCTATAGCGCGCGGCGCGCCGAGAACGGAGTTTCGCTCCGCGGTGGATACGAACGAAGAGTCGACGAGCTCCTCGTTGAGGTCGGGCCAGAATCGCCAATTTCCGTCCAGCCCTATTCGCTCGCGCATGGAACGCCTTACCCCCTCGTGATCGACAACAGGGGGCCGTACCCTAACTTGAGCGGTGCATCTCCTTCCGCCCCACGGGTCCGGAGCCGAAACCGAGCACGTCGTCGAGCCGGTCGGGGTAGTCGGTGAACACGCCGTCGACGCCGAGCTCCACCAGCCCCGTCATCTCGGGGTACTCGAATGCGGTGAAGGCATGCACGAGCAGCCCGTGTCGATGCGCGTCCTCGATGAGGCCGGGCGAGACGACTGCCGTGCGCACGCCGATACCCACCGCATAGCTAGCCACGGCTTCGAGAGTGTTCTGTATTGAAGCCCCGTCGTCGAGGGTCAGCTGGATCAACGGCAGCGACGGATCGAGCGCATGCATCTTCTCGAGGCTTCCCACCGAGAACGACTGCACTATCACGCGCCACGGATACAGGCCGGGGGTCGTGAGGTCGTGCTGCTTCAACACACGCAGCAACTCCTCTTCCATGCCCGGGTACAGGTCGGGTGTTTTCGTCTCGATGTAGTAGCGGGTCGTGGACCCGTACCGATCGAGGGTCTGGTCGAGTGACAGGATTCTCATTCCTTCGTACTCGGGACGGGCGTAGTACGGAAAGGCGAGGTTGAACCAACTCCCTACATCGCAGACGCGCAGTTCGGCCCAGGTCTTCGAGGCAACGGCGCCGCGCGCCCTGCTGCCGGTTCCCCAGGCGGTGCGTTCGAGAGTTGCGTCATGGAGCACGACCAGCATCCCGTCGGCGGTCATGTGCAGGTCCTGTTCGATGTAGTCGGCGCCCAGCTCGAGGGCCAGGTCGTAGGAGGCAACCGTGTGTTCCGGGGCATAGGCGGAGGCGCCTCGGTGGGCGATGTTGACCACGGTCTCACTCGGCGAGAGCACGTTGTGGGACCGACCGGCTCCATTTCGGAACATGGACAACACGCTAGAGACCCGATGTGTCGAACCTCTGCACGTCTGTGAGACGGGAGGTGACGCGCCGATGAATTTTCGCGTTCTCACTCAGCGGGGCAGGAGCGCCGGCGAGCCGGCCCCCGGCGTCACCCCCAGACAGAGCGGGCGGTCGCTGCGATCGTGGCGAGCTTTCGGCGCTCATCTTCGATGCTGAGGGCGTTGCCCACGATCGAGGTGGCGAACCCGCACTGCGGCGAGAGCGCCAGGCGGTCCAGCGGCACGAGGCGCGCCGCGTCCTCGATGCGCCGGGTCAGCTCCTCGACCGTCTCGGCGCGCCCCGATTTCGTGGTGACCAGACCCAGGACCACGACCTTGTCGTCGGGGACCGCCTGGAGGGCCTCGAAGCTTCCCGAGCGTTCGTCGTCGTACTCGAGCATCAGGCGGGTGGCGGTGATGCGGGGAAAGAGACGCTCGGCCAGCCAGTCGTATCCGCCGGCCACCAGCCACCGGCTGGCCTGGTTCCCGCGACACAGGTGGAAGCTGAAGGTGATCCCCGGCCGGTCGCCGATTACGAAGTTGTCGAGCTCGAGCCCGTACTCGAGCCACTTGTCGGGCGGCCACCCTCTGCTCGCGTAGAAGTCTCGGTAGGCAGGGTCCACCAGCAGCGGGTAGTGGGGGGCGTCGAGCTGGAGGTAGGTCGCACCCAGGCGGACGAGCTCGTCGACCTCCTCGCGCAGGATGTCTGCGACGTCGGCCAGGAAGTCCTGCGGGCTCGGGTAGGCGTCGCCCGAGCGATCCGCGTCCCAGAAGTTGGCGAAGAGGCTGGGGCTGGGTAGCGTGACCTTGAGGATCTTGTCGGTGCGTCCCCTCGCATAGGTGAGCTCCTCGGCCGACAGGAAACGCTTGCGTCTCAGCCGGTCCACGACCGCAAGCGGCGGCCGCTCGACCCGCATCCCGCCGAGCTCGTCCGAGCGCCATTCGCCCCAGAGGAAGGCGTCCAGGTCCCATTCGCCGAATCCGTCGACCGCGGCGGTCATCTGGCTCTGGAAGGACAGCCTGCGCATCTCGCCGTCGGTCACGACGTCCATGCCGGCCGATGACTGAAGCTCGAGCGCCCAGTCGACCGCCGCATCCTCGGAGCGTTTGAACTCGGCGGGGGTAAGCCCGCCCGCAGCGAAGCGTCGCTGCGCTTCGAGGAGCTCCGGGGGCCGCAGCAGACTTCCGACCACATCGCTGCGCGCCCGACCGGCGTCGCCCCGACCCTCCTGACCTGCGCCTGCCACGAGATCTACCCTATTCCGAAACTCCCTCCGTCCCCGGCCCCTCCGCTGCACCTGGGGGGCCCGGACAGCGGGCTCCCTCCGGCCCGGCCCCTCCGTTGCACCTGCGGGCTCGGACAGCGGCTCCTGGTGCAAGGGCCCTCTGTTGACACCGTTAACTTAACAGTGCTAAGTTAGCGATGTTCGGATGACCTAGGGAGGTACCGGGAGGGGCGCAATGTTCGATCGGCTGGCAGTGTTGGTGGCAAGGCGCCGCAGGTGGGTGCTGGCGGGAACCCTTGTGGCGTCGGTTCTCGCCGGCGTGTTCGGCGGCGGGGTGGTCGATCTCCTGTCCTCGGGTGGTTTCGAGGATCCCGGCGCCGAGTCGGTGCTGGCCGCCGAGGCGCTCAAGCAGGACTTCGGCGCACAGGAGCCGAACCTGATCCTGCTGGTCACGGCGCCGGACGCATCGGTCGACGACCCTCAGGTCGCCGAGGCCAGCCTGAAGCTGACCGAGGAGCTAGCCGGCGAGGCGGGGCTCGAGGGTGTGTTGTCGTACTGGAGCACCGGAGCCTTTCGCTCGTCAGCGATGACGGATCCCAGGCGCTGATCCTGGGTACGATCACCGGATCAGAAGAGCGGGTCGACGACCGGATCGCCGAGCTGGGCCCGAGCTACCGGCGCGAGGGACCCCTGATCGACGTCCGGGTGGGCGGCCCCGCTCAGGTCTTCCGGCAGGTGAGCACCACCGTCGAGGAGGACCTCGTCCGGGCCGAGATGATCGCCTTTCCGATCACCCTCATCCTGTTGGTGCTCGTCTTCGGGAGCCTCGTCTCCGCGTTTCTCCCTCTGATCGTCGGCGGTATCGCAATCGTGGGAGCCCTGGCGGTCCTGCGGATTGTCACCGGATTTACCGATGTGTCCGTCTTCGCGCTCAACCTCGTTACCATGCTCGGCCTCGGGCTTGCGATCGACTACAGCCTGTTCGTCGTGTCCCGTTTCCGGGAGGAGCTCGCAGGGGGGCACGATTCGCGCGAAGCAATCGCGCGCACGGTGAGGACGGCTGGAAAAACGGTGGCGTTCAGCGCCTTGACGGTCGCGCTCAGCCTCGCCGCCCTTATGGTCTTTCCCCTCTACTTCCTGCGTTCGTTTGCCTATGCCGGCATAGCGGTCGTGATCCTTGCCGCCGCTGTTGCGATTGTCTTCCTGCCGGCGCTGTTGGTCGTGCTCGGGCCGAAGATCGACAGCGTGTCGTTGTGGAAGAGAAGGAGCAAGCCGGTGGGGGAGGGCTTCTGGCACACCATCGCCACCGGTGTTATGCGCCGCCCGGTTCCGTTTGCGACGATCGTGATCGCCCTCCTGCTCGTGTTCGGCGCGCCGTTCTTCGGTGTCGATTGGGGATCGGCCGACGACCGCGTCCTGCCGGCCGATGCATCGAGCCGCGTCGTCTCGGATCAGATACGCCAGAACTTCTCGACCAACGAGGCAACCGCCCTCTCTGTGGTTGCACCGGGCTTCGGCGACCCCGCTCAACGCACATCCGACATTGATGATTACGCGTCCGAGCTGTCTGAGTTGGATGGGGTCGCAACGGTCGGCGCGTTGACGGGCACCTATGCGGATGGGCAGAGGGTCGCGGCCCCCGATGCCTCGAGCAAGCGGTTTGCCGGCACGGACGGCACCTGGTTTTCGGTCGGCTCTAACCGCGAAGCCTATTCGGCGGCGGGTGAAGCGTTGGTGGGCGACATCCGCAGCCTCGAGGGGCCGTTCGAAACAAAGGTTACCGGTCAGTCGGCCGATCTCGTCGACCTCAAGCAATCGCTGTTCGATCGCGTCCCGCTTGCCGCGGGGATGATCGCGGTGACGACCTTCGTCTTGCTGTTCCTAGTCTTCGGGAGCGTATTGGTTCCGATCAAGGCGATCGTGCTCAACCTCCTGAGCCTCACCGCCACTTTCGGAGTAGCGGTGTGGGTGTTCCAAGAGGGACATCTTTCGGGACCGCTCGACTTCACCGCCACCGGCTCGTTGGAGGTCACGAGCGCAATTCTGATGTTCTGTATCGCGTTTGGGCTTTCGATGGACTACGAGGTCTTCCTGCTCTCCCGCATCAAAGAGGAGTACGACCGCACGGGCGACAACACGCGCTCGGTTGCCATGGGGCTCGAGCGGACCGGGCGCATCGTGACTGCGGCTGCGGTGCTGATAAGCGTGGTGTTCGTGTTGTTCGGCACATCGGGTGTCAGCATCATCAAGCTGATAGGCATCGGCCTGACCCTGGCGGTGCTGATGGACGCAACCCTCGTGCGTGCGATCTTGGTGCCTGCGTCCATGCGGTTGGCCGGACGGGCCAACTGGTGGGCGCCGTCGTGGATGCGGAAAGTTCATAATCGGTACGGATTGAGTGAGGGACCGGCCGAAGCCGGGCCGGTCGTTCGTACGGCGCCCGAAGGGGGAGTGAGCTAGATCCGCACCAAGGCACGCAGGGGGCGCTCCAGGGCGCGCCGGGGCGAGGGCGACAAGCTCCGTGAGGACATCATCGAGGCGGCCGAACGGCTGTTGGTGGAGACCGGCGATCAAGCGTCGGTCTCCATCCGCGCCATCGCAAGGTCCGCCGGTGTCACTCCGCCGTCGATCTATCTCCACTTCGCCGACAAAGAGGGATTGCTCTTAGAGGTCTGCAACCGGCGGTTCGCCGAGCTGAACCGCCGGATGGACGAGGCCGGGGCGGTCCACGACGACCCCGTCGAGGCGTTGGGAGCCAGGGGTCGCGCCTACATAAGGTTCGCCATCGAGAACCCCGAGCACTACCGGGTGTTGATGATGACAAAGGGGGAGCTCGACGAATCGGCCGACGACCAGAGGCCGTCCCAGGGGAGGATCGCGTTCGAACGCCACGTCGAGGCAGTCGCGCGATGCATCGAAGCGGGCGCCTTCCGGTCCGACGACCCACTCGCCGTCGCCCTCGATCTGTGGGCCGGCGTCCACGGACTGTCCTCGCTCCTCATCACCCTGCCGGGCTTTCCGTGGCCGGACGTGGATGCGACTATCGATCACCTGATGGAGTCGCAGGTCAAGGGTTTACTTGCCTAGCCGCGACGCCCTCGTCTTCGGCGAGGCTTTGATCGACGTGTATCCGGACAACCGGGTGGTGGCGGGCGCGCCGCTGCACGTTGCTGCTCACCTCGCGGAGCGCGGATGGCACACCCGTTTCGTGACCAGGCTCGGCGCCGACCCGGACGGTGACCGGATCCGGTCAAGCCTCGAACGCCAGGGCGTCGATCTGTCGCTGGTCGAGACCGACGTCGGGCTTCCCACCGGCGAGGTCACGATCACCTTCGACGGGCCCGAGCACTCCTTTACGATCCATCGCCCGGCGGCGTGGGATGCGATCGAAGGGCCCCAGAAGCTTCCCGCCCACGACGTCTTCTGTTACGGGAGCCTCGCGGGACGGGATGCGCGCTCGCGGGAGGCCCTCAGGCGCCTGCTGGATCTTTCGGGCGCCCCCTTGAAGGCCTTCGACGTGAACCTGCGTCCGCCCGATGTGTTGCCCGAGGTGCTGATGATGGGCTTGCGGCGAGCCACGCTGCTCAAGCTCAGCGGCGAGGAGTTCGACGAGGTCGCACGGCTGCTGGGCATGGCCGCCGAGCCCGGCGCCTACTTCGACGCCGCCCCCGAGCTCCGGTGGCTGTGCGTCACGCTGGGGGCGGACGGCGCCCGCCTCGTTCGGCGCGCCGGAGGCGAGCTGTCGATCGGGGGCCCCGACGTGGACGTCGTGGACGCGGTGGGGGCCGGGGACGTGTTCACCGCAGGGCTCGTCGGGGCTCTCGCCGGTGGCGCCTCGGACGAGGAGGCGCTCGAGTCGGCGCGCGACGCGGCCGGGGTGGTCCTGGTCCAACAGGGCGGCCTGCCCCGGCCCCCCGACCCCACGAGGAACCGCCTCCCCTAGCGCGCCATGGGGGGCGAGCGTGTGTGTGGTTCAACGCGCCGAGAACTCATTTCGGGCCGTGAACCACATAATGATGTGGTTGGACGCCCGGGAAGCCTTCTTTGAGCGCCCGGCCACACAGATCTGCCGACAAGGCAAAACGTCGGCGGCGCGCCGCAGTCTGGTTCGGCGCTCCCAGAACAGAACTCGGGCCGTGGGACACACCATGATGTGGTCGGGTGCCCGAGAAGCCTTCTGTGCGCGGCCAGCCACATGGGGTCGGGGGCCGTAAACCTGCGCAATCCACGGTTAACACTTGGGCGCCCAGCCACATGGGGTCGGGGGCCGTAAACCTACGCAATCCACGGTTAACACTTAGTATGTGTCGAGTTCACACTAGGGAGATGGGATGACTCGACGACGTCAGCGTCCGCTGGGCCAGGTGCTCGGTCCTCTCGAAGAAGAGGTCATGGAGGCCGTGTGGAAGCTCGGCGAGGTGACCGTGCGCGACGTTCTGGCCGTCCTCGAGCGCTCCAGGACGGTCGCCTACACAACGGTCATGACCACGATGGGCCGCCTGGCGGACAAGGGCCTCCTCCGCCGCACCGAGACCCACCCGGCACACCGGTACGAGGCGCTCGTGTCGCGGCAGCAGTACGCGGACTCGACCTGTGAGTCCGTGCTCGACTGGCTGCTGGGTCAGTTCGGAGAACCCGCAGTCGCCTACTTCCTCGACCGGGTCGAGCGTGAGGATCTGCGCCTGATCGAGAACCTGTCCGGCGCGGTGGCCGAGGCCGAGGCGAGGGTTCGTGACGGTGAATAGTTCCCCTCCGATCATCCTCGCCCTGCAGCCCGAGGCGGCCTCGGTGGTCGTGGTGGTGGTTTCCGCCGTGACGCTCGCCCTCGTCCTGGTGTTTCGACGTCTGATGCAGCGTCCCGGGGGGCTTGCTTCCGGGCTCCTGCTGGCTCTTCCCCTCGCGCTGCCGATAGTGGCGGCGCTGTTGTTTTCCCGTTTCATGCTTCCCGAGGTCACCGTGCTGCGACCCGTCATGTCGAGCTTCACCAGGGTTGGAGATAGTCTCTGGCAGCTCGTGCTCGTGGGGGGTGGCCGTACGAACATCCTGATTCCGTACGCCCTGGCGGGGTCCACGCCCTGGCTGCTGTTGATCGGCGGGGCCGTCGCCTCCCTCACGGTTCTCCGGCGCGCCGCCGGCATCTATGGGATGAAGCGGTTCCTGCGGCGGTGCGTCCCTCTCGAGGACTTCGGCAGGCAGGACGTCGCAGCCATGGTGGCTCGCCTGGCGCGCGCTTTCGAGCTCAGGTCTACCCCCGAGGTGCTCGTTTTCAGGGATGGCGCCCACGGGGCCCATGCCATGGCCGGCAACGGGGGGCGTATTCTGCTGTCTGACTGCGTACTTACAATCCTCGAGGCACCTGAGCTCGAGGCCACCATCGCCCACGAGATGGCGCACCTCAAGGCTCGCGACGTTCGGTTGGTGGCCGTGGCGGGCTTCTTGCGAGATCTCGTTGCGTGGAATCCGGTCGCGCACATCGCCCTTCGGCGGCTAAAGCTCGATCGCGAGCTCGAAGCCGACCGGCGCGCCGCAGACATCACCGGGCGGCCTCTTGCCGTCGCGACGAGCCTCCTGAAGATGTGCGCATTGTCCCGATCGAACGGCGTGCGGGTTTCAACGGCGCTCGGCTTCTGGGCTGGACGGGGGCGGGTGCAGCGCAGGGTGACGAACATGCTGGCGGTCGCCGAGGGCCGCTCCGTCAGCGGATCGTCGACCACGCTGCCGTTCCTTGCCGCCACGGCACTCGCGGCGGCCCTCGCCCTCCAGGTGGGCGGTGCCGTCACCGAGGGCGACGGCGCCGCATTCGCGGTGGCATGGGGCGGCTCGAGCGCCGAGGACGCGAGGGTGTGGACGCCCGCGGCAGACCCGCGTAACGCGAGGCTCCTGGCATCGGGGGCCAAGGAAGGAGGCGGGCGGGACTCACGGTCCGGGCGGCGTCCAGGCTCGCAGAGCGATTTAGAGCTCCTCAGGTCCGCTCCGGCGGTGGCCGCCAAAAATCTCCCCAAGTGGATGGAAGCGATGGCCAGGGTGGCTCGCGCCCGCGGCATCACCTCGGGCCCCCCGGGGCTGAGCACCGCTACCGAGTGGCAGGTCCAGCCGCTTATATCCGACCAGCCCACGGGCGTGGGTGTCTACCGGATCGAACGCCTGTCCCCGCCGCAGAAGCTGCTACAACCCTAAAACCCATCCAGCAGAACATGCGGGATGGTTCGCCACAAGACCAAACCCAACCAATCGTCCTTGGCCCGACACCCGAAGAGACACATGCAGATCTAGAAGATCGATCACACACCATGAACCCCCTTTAATAGGAAAAACGAGGCCATAGGACTCACATGATGAGCCGACCTACAACCGGCACCTACAACCGGCACCTACAACCGGCACCTACAACCGGCACCTACAACCGGCACCTACAACCGGCACCTACAACCGGCACCTA
>JALZIQ010000016.1 GCA_030860205.1 Actinomycetota bacterium
CCAGCGACGAGGATGGTGCGATCAACATCACCTCGCACCCGACGTCTGGTATGTACATGCCCGACGGTATCGACAGTTACAGGGTGCGGGGGCGCGACGTGCTCATCATGGCCAACGAGGGCGATGCCCGCGACTACGAGTGCTATTCGGAAGAGGCTCGCGTTGCCGACCTCGAGCTCGACCCCGAGGTTTTTCCGAATGCCGCGGAGCTGCAACAAGACGACAACCTTGGTCGCCTGAAGACGACGACTACGTCCCCCACGAACGACGAAGGCCAGTACACCGAGATCTACTCCTTCGGAGCTCGGTCCTTCTCGATACGTAATGCCAGAGGACGCCTGCTCTTCGACAGTGGCAAGGAGTTCGAGAAGAGGACGGCGGCACTGCTCCCCGACCAGTTCAACTCGAACAATGATGCCAACGACAGCTTCGACACGCGCAGCGACGACAAGGGTCCCGAACCGGAAGGCGTAGACGTCGGGCGTGTGGCCGGCCGCACCTACGCGTTCATCGGACTGGAGCGGGTCGGTGGCGTGATGGTGTACGACGTGTCTAGGCCCGCGAACGCGCGCTTCGTTGATTACGTGACCAGCCGGGACTTCGACGGTGATCCCGCCGCCGGTACTGCGGGCGATCTGGGTCCGGAAGGGATCCTTTTCATCCCGAGGAACGACAGCTCGACCCACAAGCCCCTAGTCGTAGTTGCCAATGAGGTCAGTGGCACGACGACGATCTACGAGGTTAGAAGAGACTAAGAGGGAGAACTTGACCAATTATCGAGGCACGCGAGGACCAAGGTCGTTCTTGTCGGTTTGACGTCACCTCCCGGTTGTCGCGGCGAAGGGGTTCATCCCATGCCGTCCGAGGATTGAAGTATTGCGTTGGCTCAGCAACAGTTTACGCACGGTCGAAGGAAGCCAAGGCTCGCGCGAGATTCTTGGTCGCCCTGCCAATTGCGGCGAGGTCGTCGAACGATAGTTCGACGAATGCTGCATCGTTTTCCCAGAACCACCTGTGGAGCGCCCGCGCGGTTCCGACCACGTTGCTTGCTGATTCGAGACGCTGACGCCCTTCCTTCGCAGCGCGCCTGACCGATCGATCAAGTCCTTCGTCTGCTTCCAGATGCGTCAGGTTGGTCAGTATCGCCTTGGTCAATACCTCTGAGCGGCCTTGCTTTTCGCTCCTTCCGTTTCTTCGCGACGTTCCACATCGTTCGCGTCGAAGCCTCGATCCAGCCAATCTGGTGGGGCAGCAGCAGCGATCACCTCGGGCGGGAGACATGTGGTCGCTTTAAAGACGTCGAGGCGTTCCAGATGCCCGCTCTCGTCGAATGAGAACTCGATGGCGCCGTTGTGGAAGAGTCTTCTAATGGTGAGCGCAGGCACTTCGTCCGGGTCTGGCGGGCCGGGAGTGAACCAGATGATCAGGTTGTCGAAGAGCTCTTCATGCTCGACGTGGATCGGGACCTCGGGCACGTCTGGATCGCCTGGAGCCACACTGGTTCTAAAGACAGAATGCGGATCCATGAACTCGAGCTCTACGAGGCGGCCAGGCCTATCGAAAATGAGATTCACCGGGCCGCCCAAAGAGGGACCGATGGGAACTCCGGAAACAGGGCCCTCCACCTCTTCTTCCGTGAGCGCGAGCCAAGCCACAGCCGTCCCAGCGACGACGCCTGCGTCGTCCTGGTAGTCAGGTGAGTACTCGATCCTCATCAAGCCACTCTGCATCATGCCTGTGACAGTCTGGTTCCATAAGACCGTAATCAGTGAGACAGAGGAGCCGAAGCCGATGTGAGACAATGGTGCCGAACTCTCACAACCGAAACACGACACTTTGGGGTGGGTCGCCAGGGAATCGAACCCTGAACCTACGGATTAAGAGTCCGTTGCACGGGGGTTTCGACTCTTCTCAAGACTGTGCGAAATGATGCATCGTCCCAGGTCAAGGTATCTATCTGGATTTGCAAAGCTTGCCCTTGCTTTTCATCATTTTGCGTCGCGCGCGTGTCGAAATCGTGTCGGGGCCAAAGCGGTATCAAGGGGCTCCCGGGCGCCGCTCCGGGTTCCTGCCCCGGGGGTGCGCAGCTTTGAAACCTGGGCAAGGCACTCCCTACATCTGTGCAGGGACGACCTGCGGTTTCGCGCCGACGATTGGTGATAGCCGGCAGCTTTGAAGTTCCGTGTTTCGCTTGGGCGCGTCGATGAACGGTCCATCTATCCGATTTCTATCCGAAGCTGAGGCGAGCGATCGCTTCAGGTCCGACATCAGGCGGGCGGTCACAACCTCCTTGTTGATGGAAACCCTGGATGCCTCGTCCATTTGGAAGCTCGGTCGCTACTAATCCGTCGGGAAATCTTCCTCGGTAAGGTTAGAGAAGTCGAGCGGAGAGTTCCTGGGCTGGTTCCACTTCAGGCCCAGGAAAAGCGCCGACGTCGACGAGCCCGAGCTCGGGTACCGGCTGCGCAAATCGGCCTGGGGCAAGGGCTAAACCTGGGCCCGGCGGCTGGAACCGTATCCACCTGATCGTCCAAGACATCGAGGCTGAGGTCAGTCGCTTCCGAGGCACCGGTCTTAGCTTCCGCAACCACATCAATCTCCGGCCCGGGCGGCTCGCAGATCCTCTTCGACGACCCTTCCGGGAACCCGATCGAGCTGTTCCAGCCCGCCGCCCGTGAGTTACGAAAGAAAGAGAGCGATGACACCGGAGATTGAGGCCTCGGAACAACCGGAGGTCGATAGCGCCATCAAGCGGCAATAGCCTCAACGATGCGCATGGGGCCGGCGGTACCGATCACCGTGGTGTTGACGAACCCGGCGTCTTCCAGCAACTCTACGAATTGCTCGGAAGTTCGCTCACGGCCCCCGGTAACGCACAACATGATTACGTCAAGCGTGTGCCCCCGTTGGTCGGACTTAGGGTCCTCGAGAACGTTTTCGATGATCAATACCCGCGCACCAGGCGAGGCTGCCCGGTGGATGGCGCTCAGGATGGCAGTTGCCTCAGCATCCGGCCAGTCGTGGATCACCTCCATGAGGATGTAGACATCCGCTGTCGGTAAGGGATCGACGAAGAAATCGCCGGCTCGAACGGTTAGTCGGTCACGGTCCAGTTCCAGCCTCTCGATGACGCTGGGAAGATCAAACAAGATGCCTTCCGCCGTAGGCACTGAGTCGAGGATCGCGCGCAGCAGATGTCCGCGTCCGCCGCCGATGTCAGCAATCGTATTGACGCGGCCAAAGTCGTACGCAGCCACTACCGCTGCGGTATCACCCGCCGCCTTGGCCGTCATCGCTTGTCCGAAGATGTCGGCCTCATCCGAGTGCTTCTGCAGATAGGCCCACACCCCACCAGGATCGATCAATCCCGCCGCTGGTTCTCCGGTCCGAACGGAGTGATCCAGTTGATCGAACATCGCTACAATGCTCGGAAGGCCCATCATCCGGGGGAAGGCGCGCATGGACATCGGGTGGTCACTGCGCAGTAACCGAGACGCTGCCGTGTGCTCGTATCCCTCATCTCTCGACTCGAAGATGCCGTACGTGGCCAGTAACCGGAGCACCCTGTCGAGCCCGCCGGGGTCGACCTCGCACATGGTCGCTAGCTCTTTGATGCTCACGGGCTCCTGGTCGATATGGTCGGCTACTCCAAGTTCCGCGGCGACATGTAGGGATCTCGACGCCACGACCGCGTTCGTTAGTGCCCAGACGATCTCATGCGGCTGCTGTGTCATGGAATCTCCTGTGATCACGCGGCGCCCGTAGGCACCGGAAGTCGGTCGTAATTGGCGGAAAGCCATTCAGCGAGGGTCTGAATTCGCGGGTTAAGCGTTCTCGAGAAGGCGATGTCGCGCCGGGCGCAGTATTCATCGTTCGTTTCGGCCACGAACTGCCACGTGTTGGCAGCTAGATCGGCACCAGGGAAAGGGAGGTTGCGGAATACCTCGAACGGGATGGCGTTGTAACGCACCTCTTCACCCAGAACGCTGCTAAACGCTTCCGCCATCTCAGCTGCCGTTGGGTGCTGTGCCGCGATCCCCACGGATTCTCCGAGGAGCTCCTTTCCCCGCTTAAAGATGCCGTGAGCGCATCTGCCTACGTCTTCCGCAGCTATACCTGGGTTCTTCATGTCTCCCATGGCGAGAGTCAGGCCCAGAACGCCGTCTTCCCCGCGTATGGGAGCCGCGACGCTCACGAGGTTGTCCCAGAAAAAAGAGGTGAACAGGAAAGTGGTTGGGACATCGTTCTCGGTGAAGAAGCGGTTCGCCTCGCCCTTGGCGTCGAAGTTGGGAACCTTGTACTTACCTTGCAGGGTTGGCAGTCGGTCATCCTCGAGCGGGAACCATTCGCGAGAGTCCTCCTGGCTGGACCAGATAGCGTGGAGGATGCCCGCCGCGCTCGCGGCGCGAGCGAGGTTCGAGGCTTGCTCGAGCTCCTTATCGGCCGAGAAATGTTCGAAGAAGTTCGTCATGCAGTAGGCACCGTAAGCACCCTCGAATGCCTTGATCAAGCTCTTCCCATCGTCGAGGTCGGCCTGAACGACCTCAGCTCCCTGTGCCGCAAGTGCTCGAGCGGCGTCGGAATCAGGATCCCGAGTCAACGCTCTGCAGGTCATGTCGCCCTCCGGCTCGTCGAGGATGGAACGGGCCAGACCTCCGCCTTGAGCGCCCGTTGCACCTACGATCGCGATCACTTTCTTGTCCGCCATGTATCTCTCCTTATCGATTGCTCGGATGGCCGGCACCCAGACGAGCGAAGAGCCGCGAGGACCCGATGCCAGATGAGTGCGCAGGGACACGGCCGTTGGCCTGCGCAGTACTAGATGGCAAGAACCTAGGCGTTCGCGGTGGCGGAAACATCCGCCGAACTACTCAGTCCGCATACTCATTCGGGTTTGGTGACCCACACCGCGATCTGGCTGCGATTCGACAGGTCGAGCTTGGTGAGTATGTGTTGTACATGGTTCTGGGCGGTACGTTCGGATAGAAAGAGTCGCTCCGCAATCTCCCTGTTCGTGAGCCCTTCTGCGACGAGGCGAGCGACTTCGCTTTCTCGGCGAGTGAGGGACGTAGAAGCCTTCGCGACATCTAGCTCTTCCATCAGCTTGTAGGCGCGCGAGGCGATCGGCGCCATCCCGAGCTCAGACGCCTGCCTCGCGGCGTCAGCAGCAAGCGAACGGGCCCGGGGCAGATCGTCCCGGTCTGCACGGCGAGCCAGCACGGCGCCAAGCTCATATTGAGCTTCAGCGTGGAAGCCGTCGGCGCGGTTGATAGCGCAAGCCCGCACCGCCGTCTCCAGGTCGGTTACAGCGTCATCGAGCAGACCCAGATAGTGGGCTGCAATCCCCAGCCACAACTCAACCGGTCCAGAGTACGCGACGGCTCCCGCGCCGCTGGCGACATGAAGCCCGCGGTAGGGGGCAAGGAGCCGGCGAAGCGTGGTGACGTCTTCAGTGGCATCGAGAGCGATCGCTACACCGATGCCGTAGGCATACGCGGCCAATGTCCCATGAGCGTGCGGTTGCCATCCTGTCACCGGTCCGAGCGAACGAAAGAGGGTCGCCGCTTCAGCCAGCCGGCCGACCTCGACCAAGAGGAAGGCGGGTCCTAGCACCATCATCACGCCGGAGGGGAAATCCACTGCATCCACTGAGGCGTCTGACAGGCCGTAGGCATCGAGCGCCTCGGCGTTATGGCCGGTGTGGCGTCCCACCGACTGCAGGAGCGCAGCCCTTGGCAGAGCCGCAAAGGGGTCGCCGGTCCGGGAGATGACAGCGAAGGCTCGGGCAGCCAGCCGATAGGCATCAGCGAAGCGTCCCTGCGCCTGGGCAAGCACCCCTTCACCCCGCAGCAAGTGCCACTCTGCCCAGGGGCCGCCCACCTCCTCGATTACCGGTCCGAGTGTTCCTAGCTCCTGAGAGACGGCGAGAAGATCGCCGCGTTCGAGGGACGCATCCACGCGCCAGAGGCGCCCCCACATCTCGACACTTGGGTCCCGTATTTCCCTGCTGAGCCCCAGCATCCGTTCGGCGAGTGCCTCCCGATCCTTGACTCCGTCGGGACCCTCCTTCGCAAGCTGGCGTGCATGGAACGCGGCGACCAAGGCGCCTGGATCAGTGGACTTCTCCGCCAGTACGAGTGCTTCTTCACTGGCAGCATCAGCGGCCTCGGCATCACGGAGGTACATGCAGGCTTGCGCGAATCGGGCAAGGACCCGCGCACGGAGGTCGCCGTGCTCCGGATCCAGCGTCGCGAGCGCCTCCTGGGAAAGTCGTTTCGCGGTGATATCGGATTCCGGGTGGCCGAACACACCCTCCAGGATCAGAGCGGCTTCCGCCAGCAGATCGGGGCGACCGATGCGGCGCGCGAGGGCAGCGGCCTTGAGGGACGCGTCCAGCCGACCGTTGAGGTCCGCAGCTGCATGCAGTGCGCGTCCGAGCCCGAGCAGCAGACGGCAACTATCAACGTCGTCGAATTCGGTGTCGCCGACATCTAGAGCGAGTCGATACAACCGCGCGGACTCCTCAAATGCCAGAGAGCGCATGGCCTCTTCCGCGGCGCGATGGATCCATCGTCCGGCGGAGGTGGCGTTACGTTGTACGGCCGCCGCTGCCCAGTGACGAGCGAGGTCGAAAAGATGGGGTTCCACGTGCCCGGCATGCGCGCGCTCGATGGCCTCGGCGGCGCTGCGGTGGAGGCGGACACGCTCGGAGGTGGGCAAACTTGTCTCGATTGCGTCACGAATTAGGGCATGGGCGAAGGCGTGGTCCGCCGCTCTAGGACCAAGCTCGAGCAGCCCGGTGGCCACGGCCTCATCCACGAGGTCGAGGCATTCGGTTATTGGGAGATCGGCGACAGCCGCGACGAGTGCCAGAGGGAACTCGCGCCCGACGATCGACGCGGCGTGAAGCAGTCGCACGCAGTCTGGCGACAAGCGGTTCAAGCGAGCGGCAATGGCTTCACGCACACCCGCCGTAACCAAGGAAGAACTTGTGCTTGCGGCTGAGGCTCCGAGCGTTCTCGCGATCTCGCCGACGAAGAAGGGGTTTCCCCCCGTCAACTCGCGCACATCTTCGGCCTCATCATCACTGACCCCGTGACCGCCCACGCTGACCAGGTGCTTGCGGACGGCAGAAGCGGGCAGGCCCGTGAGGTTTATCTCTCGCGTCACCGGTTGGCGAGACAGATCGGTGACGATCGCCGAGTGAGTCTGCTCCGTTTCGCGGTAGTTGACGACGAAAAGTAGCCTCTCGTGAGTCAGCGTCCGTGCGACGTGCTGGAGGAGCAGAAGCGAGGGCTGATCGGCCCAATGAACGTCGTCGAAGATGACCACGAGGGGCGTGCGATCAGCGAGGTGATGCAAGAGTCGGCCTAACGCATCGAACTGTTTGAACCGCGCTTCGGACGAGCTGCTATCGACACTGTGGCCTTTGCCCGGAAAGAGATCCGGCGCGAGCCGGCTGAGGTCGGTCGTCAGCCCGAATTCCTCAGCCAACGCACCGATCTTCACCACGTCTTCGATCGCCCGCAGGAGCTGACGCCACGGCCAGTAGGGAGGTGCCCCGTGATGCTCCAGCGCGCGAGCCCACGCGACCGGCACACTTTTCGCCACTGCCCGCGCTGCTAGTTCTTCGGCCAGACGCGTCTTCCCGATCCCCGGTTCCCCGCGACAGACCACGAGTCGAGGTTTGCCACCGATCGCGTCCAAGAGACACTCTTGGAGTAGCGCCAGCTCAAGTTCTCGGCCGACCAACTCCGTTCGAACCACCCTGCCTCCCTTACTGGCCTCGCGGATCCACCACAAGCTGCGAACGCTGCCCGACGGGTCACTAGTTGACACACACAACCCCTGAATGGTGACACTTCGCAGGGGCTTCGGGAGTCAATAGAGGAGCTACGTCCGAGGAAAACGGATTCGCAGCCTTGCTAGCCGTGATGAGCATCGAGTTCCGCTGAAAGGTGACCTGCAAAAGGAGGGATCTAGCACAGCGCTAATCCGGCTCTCTTCTTGTAGCGCCCAACAGAGGGGAGGCCCAAGCCCTCCCGTACGCGGGAGTAACGGACCCTAAGTCCTCCTAATGGAAACCCTGGATACGTTCTGATGAACAACTGTTACCAGCGCAACTGATAACTGCCACAGTTCTAGCGCATCCAACTACCCATCTCGATCAGCTGCTCAGGGAAACGATGGTCCACGCAGCCATGAAGGCGATGCAGAGGCTTCCCAGAACGATGCTGGTCGTAGTCATCCACGTGCCAAAGCCGGCCCGCCGACCGCGATAGCCGAGCACGATGGCTCCAAGAGCCAGCGGGAGCCCGATCCAGAAGCCGCCGGCAGGGAGGTAGTCCCACGCGACCGTCGAGCCGGGGACCGCGAGTAAAGCGAGAACGAGCGCCAGCGTCGTACGGGGCCGGTCGGAGGGATCTAGTTCGATGGGCGTTCGTACGGGTGAAGTAGACATCGGATGCCTTTCGACCGAAGCGATTGATCCTGTGCCGTCAGGAAACAATGTCTGGGTCCGGCTCCGCATCGGAAGCAGCACTTGAGAGAGCATCCGCGCTAGTACTGAGTTCGCTGCGCGCTCAAGTGGGTGAGAACTGCAAGGACGCGGCGGTGTTCTTCCGCGCTGGCAGGAACGTCGAGCTTCATCATGACGTGGCGTACGTGGGCTTCAACAGTGCGCTCGCTCAGGAACAAGCGTGCCGCGATCCCGGAGTTGGTCAAGCCCTCGGCCATCAGCTCGAGCACCTCGCGCTCGCGCGCGGAGAGCTCCCCGAGCGGATCCCCCGATCCAGTGGGCGAGACGAGAGCCACGACGACGGCCGGATCGAGTGCGGATCCACCTCCCGCAACCCGTTCCGCCGACGCGAGGAACTCGGCGACGTCCAGTACCCGATCCTTGAGGAGGTAACCGAACCCGCCTTGAGCCACGAGCGCGATCGCGTGCTGAGTTTCGATGTGCTGGGAGAGCACTAAGACCCCCACCTCTGGGTGCTCTTTTTTGATCTGCGCAGCAGCGCGCGTCCCTTCATCAGTGAATGTCGGTGGCATGCGCACGTCAAGCACTACGAGGTCGGGCTGGTGTTGCTCAACTGCTGGCGAAAGCTTTGTCGCATCTCCTAGAGATGCGACAACCTCGTGACCCCCATCTTCGAACAAGCGGCCGAGTCCTTCGCGGAGGAGCACCTGGTCCTCTGCGATCAAGACCCGCACGGCAGCTCCACGGTAAGGGTGGTGCCGGCGCCCTTGACACTGTCGAGGTGAAACGAACCGCCGTGGGCTTCTACTCGATCGGCAAGGCCCGTGAGTCCCGACGTGCTTGTGGCGCGCGCACCGCCAACGCCATCGTCGGTCACGGCAACCACCAGCTTTCCGTCCTCGACATCGGCGTTGAGGTGGATCTGCGATGCATCTGCGTGCTTGATGGCGTTCGTCAACCCCTCGCAAGCGATGAAGTACGCAGCCGCCTCGATGTCGTGAGCTAAACGCTGGCTCGTGACGTTCACCTCGACGGGTAACGGTGCGCGCTCAGCAAGGGCCCGGAGAGCAGGAGCAAGGCCATCGTCGAGCTGGGCGGGTCTCACGCCACGGGCCAATTCGCGCAGTTCCGAAATGGCGACACCAATCTCGGTGACCGCGGCATCAAGGATCTCGGTGGGTCCGTTGGCCGTCGGACTCAACTCGTGCTGAGCGTGGCGAAGGGCGAGCCCGATGCTGACAAGTCGCTGTTGTGCTCCGTCGTGGAGGTCTCGCTCGAGGCGCCGACGTTCCTCGTAGCCTGCTGTGACGATCCGAGCGCGCGAAGCCTCGACGGCATCGAGCTGCCGTCGTAACTCCACCCGCAGGCGGGCGATCTCGATCGCCAATCCCGCGGCCTGCACGACATCTTCGAGGAGTTGCGCGGGTCCTTCCTCGACGGGGCGATGGAGAACTAGAGCGAGCGGGGCACCCGCGCGCTGAATCGGCGTGCGAGAGCGGGCATCGTCGGGAGCGTTGGTCGCTGGACGACCACGTGCATCGACGTACATCTCGCTCTCCGGCAGCCAGAAATGCAACTCAAGCTGTGGATCTGAGAGGACCTCCACGAGCAATCTCTCGATGGCCTCCGGGGGTGCTTGTCCGGCACGAAGGGCGAGGAGAAAGGACTCAACTCGACTCAACGCGTCGTAACGGGCGCGGCTGAACCGTCGATCAACGGCATCCTGCACCCGGCGACGCGACGGGCTGAATGCCATAGCCGTTGCCAAGGTGGCCCCTGCGGTAGAGAGCTGCTCTTCGCTGCCAAGAATGGTTCCAAGGACGAGTGTGGTCGCGATGTAGGCGCCGGCCAGGAGAATCGTAAGCACCGAGTAGACGACGGTGCGATTGATCAATCGGTCGATCTCATAGAGTCGGTAACGCAGCACCGCTATCCCGATCGCCGCCGGGATGCCCCCCGACATCGCGAACAAGGAGATGGT
>JALZIQ010000029.1 GCA_030860205.1 Actinomycetota bacterium
CGGCCCGTCGACCGATATCTGCACGTCTGGGTTCTGCTCGCTGAAGATCTCGGCGTTGAGCGCGGTAATGGGCTCGACCGTCGAGGAGCCCGAGATCGTTACCTTCCCAGAGAGGGATTCGCCGCCATTTTCGCCGGCACTGGCGTCACCGCCGTCATCATCGCCCCCGCATGCGGCGGCAAGCAGACTGAAGGCCAGCGCCGCCACCAGCAACCTGGTGTGCCTTCGATAAACGTGCGTCATCCCGATGTCCTCCCTATGTTGGGTTCCAAGACCACACCCTGCGGCCCCCCCGACGGCCCCTGCCCAAGCAGCAGGTGACTCACCATCGCGGGTCAAGCTAGCAATCGCATATGGCAGACCGGCAACCTGTTCATGAACTGAATGTGAAATGCCCCCGGCCGGCCGGCCCCGGCGATCCGATGCCGGGACGGACGCGGATGCTAGGTTTTCGGGGCTTGGACCCCTTACCATTGGGGCCTGCCCAATCACCTAAGAAAGGTTGCGGACATGGATGAGCTGAGGATCTTCGGCGGCGTCGTCGCCCTGCTCCTCGCCGTCTTCGCCATCCGTCGCTCCCAGAAGAGGGAGCTGCGTCGAGGAGAGCTGCTCGCCGTTTCCGTATTCGTGGTCGCACTGGGCCTGGCCGCCGCCGTGCCCGTGGTCTATGCGCCGATTCTGTCCGGCCTGGGGTTCGAACGGGGCGATGACCGACAGATCATCGGCTTGCTGGTGATCTCGAACCTGATTCTGTTCATGTTCGCGTTCAGAGGCTTCGTGCGCGACGACAAGCTGGCCGACGAGGTGGGAGACCTGGTCGACTACATGGCTCTTAGACGCCTCGAAGACAGCGGCTGGCCGACGGTACGGGGATCGTGCGCCGTCGTCATCGCCGCTTACAACGAGGCCGACAACCTTCCGGCAGTGCTCGGTCAGATGCCCGAGGAGGTCGAAGGCCTACCGGTGCTTCCCATCGTGATCAGCGATGGATCCACAGACGCGACCGAGAGCACGGCTCGCAACCTCGGGGCCACCGTCATGCGGCGCAATCTCAGGCGTGGGCAGGGCGCAGCGGTGCGCTTGGGGTGCCAGGTTGCCCTGCGGACCGGCGCGCAGGTAATCGTCACAATGGACGCCGACGGCCAACACGACCCCAAAGAGATGTACAGGCTGGTCCGTCCGGTGCTGACCGGTGAGGCCGATATCGTGCAGGGCTCGCGGGTTCTCGGATCATTCGAAATGGAATCGAACGTGCGCTCACACGGCGTCAGGCTTTTCGCCGGTCTATTGAGCCTGCTCGGACGGACCAAGATCACCGATCCCTCGAATGGCTACCGGGCGCTGACGCCGGCGACGTTTCAGCGTCTGAACCTGAAGCAGGATCAGTACTACGTATCTGAGTTGTTCCTGGATGCAATGCGCAAAGGCTTTAGGGCTACTGAGGTTCCCATCACCGTTCGCAAAAGGGCATCCGGTGCCACGAAGAAGGGCAAGACCGTGCGGTACGCGTGGGGCTTCAGCAAGGCAATAATCAGAACCTGGTTGCGCTAGAGGCGTGTAACGGCGAAGGGGCAAACGCACCAACGCCACATTCGTTGAAGGAGAGGGACGATGCGCGTTTTCATACCTGGGGTTGACGGCTACTTGGGTTGGCCTCTGGCTCAGCACCTCGCAGCGAGGGGCCACGAAATTGCGGGGGCGGACTCCTTCTTCCGCCGTACGTGGGTCGACGAAATGGAGTCTTGGAGCGCGACCCCGATCGCGTCCATGGACGAACGGCTGAAGGCGTTCAAAGAGCGTTACGGCAGAGAGTTGAGGTTTTGGGAAGGCGACCTCACGGAGTGGGATTTGGTCGAGTCCATCTTCAAGGACTTCCGGCCCGATGCGATTGTTCATCTCGGTGAGTGCCCTTCGGCGCCCTTCTCGATGATGGACGTGCATCACGCCGTCATGGTCCAGACGAACAATATCGTCTCCACTTTCAACCTGCTGTTCGCGATGAAAGACGTAACTCCAGAGGCCCACTTGATCAAGCTCGGCACGATGGGCGAGTACGGGACGCCGGACATGGACATTCCCGAGGGGTTCTTTGACATCGAGTTCCGCGGCCGGAGGTGTCACCTGCCCTTCCCGCGCGCCGCAGGGTCTTGGTATCACTGGAGCAAGGTACACGGCTCCAACAACATCATGTTCGCCTGCAAGCTGTGGGGCTTGCGCGCTACAGATGTCATGCAGGGAGTCGTCTTCGGCACCCGCATCAATGAAATGACGGGCGACGAGCGCCTGCTTACGAGGTTGGACTTCGATGGCTCGTTCGGTACGGCAATAAATCGATTCTGTTGCCAGGCAGTGATAGGGCATCCCCTTACACCCTTCGGCAAGGGGTTGCAGAAACGCGGTTTCCTTCCGCTAAGGGACTCCATGCAGTGTTTGACGCTGGCGATGGAGAATCCGGCCGAAGCCGGTGAGTACCGGGTGTTCAACCAGTTCGAAGAGGTATACGGGGTGACCGATCTGGCCTATAAGGTCCAGGCAGCGGCGGAAGCTCTCGGGATCGAGTCAGAGATACGCGCGCTCGTCAACCCGCGCGTCGAGCTCGAGGATCACTATTACAACCCCGACCACAAGCACCTGCTGGACCTCGGCTACGAGCCATCCCACGACGTAGAAGCGGAATTGCGGATCATGCTCGAGGATCTGATGAGGCATCGCGACCGAATCGACGCCAAGCGCGACGTCCTGATCCCCGACGTCAAGTGGAAGGGCGATCGCGCCAGGGTGACCTACCTCCAGGACCCCGTGGCTTCAGCGTAAGTCCGCTGCTTGGAGGGGCCCGTCTCGTTTCCAGGCCGGTTCGTCTGAGAGGGGGGACATAGGGTGCCCCGATGGGAATCGTTCTGGGCCTCGCTGCCGCCATCGTCTACGGAGCGGCCGATTTCGTTGGGGGGCTTGTATCCCGGCGTACGAACGTGCTTGCGGTCGTGCTCTTCTCGCAACTCTGGGGTGCCGTCCCCCTCCTGGCGGCGGTGCCGTTCTTCGGTGCGGCGGTCTCCGGTGAGGACCTCGTCTGGGGCGCCGCGGCAGGGCTCGCGGGGGCAGCCGGAGTCGTGTTTCTCTACCGAGGCCTCTCTATCGGTCGCATGACGATGGTCGCGCCCACCACGGCGGTCGAGGCGGCAACCATCCCCGTGGTCTTCGGGCTGACCGGGGGCGAGCGTCCGAGCACGGTAGCGCTGGCCGGTGTGGCCCTGGCCCTTCCGGCGGTCGCCCTGGTGAGCTCATCGCCGAGGGGCGCGCCGGAGGAGGGCGCCGGGAACGGCGGGGGGGCGGGACGTATGCCCCCCGGGCTCGCCGAGGCGTTGATTGCCGGTCTGGCTTTCGGTCTCTTCTTCATAAGCCTCGAGCGGACCGGCTCGGGGTCCGGGCTCTGGCCACTCGTGGCGGCCCGCGCAACCGCCTTGGTCTCCGTGGGGGCGATCGCCCTCCTCACCCGGCGCACCTTGCGCCCCTCCCCCGGAACCGCCGCGGGCATCGCGACGGCCGGCGGCCTCGATGCCCTGGCCAACATCCTCTATCTGCTCGCCAGCCGCCACGGTCTTCTGTCGCTCGTTGCGGTCCTGACGTCGTTGTATCCGGCAAGCACCGTGTTGCTGGCCAGAGTGGTGCTGCGCGAGCGGCTGTGGCGAGTACAGGCTGGGGGTCTGTTTCTGGCAGCCGTCGGCGTCGCGCTCATCGCCTTGGGATAGAGCTTCGCTCTCTGCCTGAACCGCGAGAACTTGACATAAAATCCGTGCAAATAGTATCAATCCCCTCAGACCAGACCCGCCACCTACCCCATGAGAGGGCAGAGCACATGGCTACCTACGATGCGTTGAGTGCGTCCAACCGCCGCCACGCCGAAGACTTCACGCACGGGCATCTGCCGATGCCCCCTGCGCGACAGCTTGCGGTGATCACCTGCATGGACGCCCGACTGCACCCGGAGACGTTCCTGGGGCTGGATGTGGGTGATGCTCACGTCATCCGCAATGCCGGCGGCCGGGTGTCGGGCGACGCAATCCGCTCGCTGGTCATCTCGCAGCGACTTCTGGCGACCAATGAGGTCGTGGTCATCCACCACACCGATTGCGGGATGCTCACGTTCTCCAACAATGATCTGGTAGCCAAGATCCGCGGGGATCTCGGGGTCGACGCATCAAATCACGATTTCCTGCCGTTTGGGGATTTGGAGCAGAGCGTCATCGACGACGTCGACGCGGTGCGGTCGTCAGACCTCATCCCGGACGACATTCCGGTGACCGGCGCGATCTACGAGGTCGAGACCGGCCTCCTCAAAGAGGTGGTCCGGAAGTAGCAGGCCGGCGCCCTCTGAGGGGCAACCGGACGATAGTCCCATCAGCGCTGGACGGCTCGCGATCGCAAGCTCACACCTCGGTGTTGACCGCGCCGGCCCCGGGGCGGCGCCGGATCCCGCGTGTCCCTGTCGCCCGCGGCCCTGAGCACCCTGAAAAAGATGGCGAGAAGCGCCAGAGACAGGGCCGCCTGCCTCAAGAGCTTCCCGGGAGTGACATCGTCCTCGCCGGCAGGCGGATCGGTCACCTCGGCCAGCGCCACCCCCGGATAAAGCTCGGCGGCGGCCCGGCGCGCTTGGGACGCGCTTTGGTACGTCTTGCTGCTTCTCAGCTCGACCCCGGCTTCCGGATTGTTGTAGAGCCAGCGCCAGCGCCCATCGTCCTCGCGGCGATAGGTGATGTGTTCGGCCATAGGGACACAGATGCTAACCGTTCAGAATGCTGGAAGGGCGCCGACCGAACATCTGACTAGCTAGTGCAGCGTGGCAATCGCCCATGCGAGAAGCGACGCGGCGGCAAGGGCCGCAAGGAACGTGGCCACCGCCACCTCCAAGGCAAGGGTCACTCGGCGCACCCACCGCGCCGTCCAATCGAGAACCGAGTCGAAGGCGTCCAGGAACGAGGCCAGTGCGGCGCGCCCGTGCGCCCGATCGGCGTACAAGAAGGCCCGGGTGACGCTCAGAGGTATGAAAGCGGCAACGGCGGCGAGAGAAGCTACCGGAGCGCGGGTGACACCTGCTCTGCGGGACATGGACCCTCGAGTCGAGTTGGAGGAGAGATACCTTTATCTCGACCGGGTGAGGACCAACTTAAGTGACAAAAATGGGTTTAGCCCGGCACGTTTCGGGGAAAAACGGTCGGCGCAAAACCGTAGTGCGAAACAGGAGGTGTTGCAGATGACTCAGAGGATGTCAGGTTCCCGGCCCGAGCCCGAAGACATCTTTCAACGCTTCTTCGGTATCGAACCCGGCCGGGTGTGGCCGAGCGGTGGCTACAGCGTGCCCACCGACATCTACCGGAGCGGCGACAGGATGGTCGTGCGCATGGACCTGCCGGGAGTGAGCCCCCAGGATGTCGACGTCACCGCGCAGGAGAACGTGCTGGTGATCAACGGCAGGAGGGACTTGCCGGTGAGCGAAGAGAACGTGCAATTCCTGCGGCGCGGCACGTTCTACGGAGAATTCACCGAGAGAATCACGCTCGGCCGGGGTTTGGACACGGAGAAGATCGGCGCCCGGTTCGACAACGGCGTTCTGGAGCTTTCGATCCCGTACGCACAGGAGGTCCGTCCGCGCAAGATCTCGATCGACGTGGGCGACGGGCAGCCGCAGATGGAGGCGGGCGACGAGAGCTCGGCGGAGTCCAGCCGCTAACCGCCGCTCGGTGCAATGCAAGCAAAGGGCCGGTTGACCCCGGCCCTTTGTGCTTGCGGTCGGTTTATAGGGGGCCGACCCTGCCGGCGGCAGGCTCGAACGGTGTCGCATAGTCCGGCACGCCGGACAGGACCGAACTGATCGTTTCGGGGTCGGCATCGCGGGCGCGCCCGGCCGCCTCGACGATGGCCGGAAGCAGGCGAATGTCCCCGGCGGTTGGAAAGCCGGTTACCTCTGGCCGCGCCAGGACAAAGGCAACCGCCGCGTCCACGTGCGGCTGCTCGTCGAACGGCATATACCAGGTGGCGTAGCGCGGGTCTTCGCCCTCCGGCCACAGGTTCCTCGATACCGGTTTGATGACCATCAGGCCGGCGTCCTGCCGCTTGATCTCAGAGACGAGAGCCTCATAATCACGGCGGTAATCTCCGTTGCCGTACAGCAGATAGTTCAAGGGGGTAAGCACGGTATCGAAGCTGTAGCGGTGCAGTGCCTCGAGGTGCGTCGCCGGCGCGCCGTGGCCGTGGCCGGTGATTCCGATCGCGCCGACAAGGCCTTCGTCTTTGGCCTGTAGAGCGGCCTCTAGGGCGCCGCCTCGGCCTGTCGCCAGGTCGAGTTGCCTGAGGTCTCCGATGGCGTGAAGCTGGATCAGGTCGACCTCGTCGACCTTCATCCGGGTTAGCGAACGCTCGATCTCCCGGCGCGCATCCTCTTTGCCGCGCTTCTCGGTCTTGGTGGAAAGAAAGATCCGGGAGCGTATGTCCGACATCCAGGGACCCAACCGCAGTTCGGAGTCACCGTATGACGCCGCCGTGTCGAAGTGGTTGATGCCACTCTCGAGCGCGAACGTGATGGATCCATCCGCCTCCTCCTGGGTGACCTCCCCCAGGGCGGCACCCCCGTAGATACAGACCGAGCTCACGTGCTCGAGGCGTCCCAAACGCCGCTTCTCCACAGTCACGCCTTTCTCTAGGGTTGTTCCATGTCACACCCTACGCGCCCACAACGTCTCTAAGAGAATCCCTCTTACTTCGCCGTGACCTGCATTAGACGGCCGGCGGAGATGTCGGTGAGATAGAGCTCGCCTCCTTCGTCCACGCCGAAGGAGCTCACGAGATGGTCTGTGTCCAAGAGCTCCACGGGACTCTGTTGTGAGGGACCTCCTGCAGCAACGGCCCACAGGGTACCGGAGCAGTAGTCACCGAAGACGTAGGCGCCGCTCAGGACCGGATATCGACGTCCGCGATAGACATGGCCGCCCGTGACCGAGCACCCCTCATCGTGTGAATACTCCCCGAGCGGCAACCTTCGGCCCTTTTGCCGGCAACCCACGCTCGGTTCGTAGCAGGCGGTGCCCTCCATATCGTCCCATCCGTAGTTGATCCCGCCTCGGCGCGCCGGCGCTCGGTCGATCTCCTCGAGCTCCTCCTGCCCGACGTCGGCTATCCAGACCTTGTCCCGATCGAAGCTGAAGCGCCACGGATTTCTCAGACCGTAGGCCCAGATCTCTGGGCGGGCCCCTGCGCGGCCGGCAAACGGGTTGTCCGGTGGGATCCCGTACGGAGAGCCTTTCCCGCCCCGGTCGACGTCGATGCGGAGGAGCTTCCCCAACAGCGTGTCGAGCGCCTGGCCGTTGTCCTCCGGATCCCCGCCGCCTCCGCCGTCACCTGTAGCGATGTAGAGGAAGCCGTCGGGACCGAATACAAGGCCGCCGCCGTTGTGGTTGGGAAAAGGCTGATCGATGGTGAGCAGCACGCGCCCAAAGGCCGGCTCCGCTCCCCCCGCGCTCCGGTACTCCGCCACGACGGTGTCGCCCTGCAGGTCGGTGTAATCGACAAATAGTCGTCCGTTTCGAGCGAAGTCCGGGTGGAAGGCGAGCCCGAGGAGCCCCTGCTCACCACCGGGTGCCGTTTTGTCGCGCAGGTCGAGCCAGGGATCCGGCTCGAGCCGGCCGTCCGCAACGATCCTCACGGTGCCGCCCTGCTCGATAACGAATAGCCGTCCGCTTCCGTCGCCCGCGTGGGTCACGCCGAGGGGCGCCTCGAGCCCGTCCACCACCGGGCTCAGGGCCACGTCTAGAGCCTCCAGGTCGATCGGCGGTCTGCCCCCGGCCCCGTCGCCGGAGCTTCCGCCGGGGCGATCGTCTGCGGCGGCTGCCCCTGGTCGGCGCTCGGCCCCCTTCGGCGCTCCGTCCCCCGGAGCGCCGCTGCAGCCGACCGCCAGGAGGCACAGAAGCGGGAGCCAAAGCGCCCGTCGGCGGCTGCCCCGCATAGTCTTGGTCTGCAGACGGATGGAATGGTTTGCTCTCACGGTCACATCATGGGACACCCTGACGTGTTATCGAAGGGATCGCACACCGTCACCTGAAGGGGGAAGCGTGGCCACAGCCCAGGCTCGACCGCTCGCACTCACTCTCCGGCCTCGCTCGTCGAGGCGCGCCGCTCAGCTGGATGCAGGCCTGGTGGTGGGTGCGGCGGCGCTCACTGCACTGGGGGCCCAGATGGTGATCACCCTTCCGTTCACTCCGGTTCCCATCACCGGTCAGACGTTCGCCGTGCTG
>JALZIQ010000047.1 GCA_030860205.1 Actinomycetota bacterium
CCGGGTCCTCGAGCGCAGCGGTCCCCAGCACCACCCGGTTTGCGCCCGCAGCCAATGCCTCCTGGACGTCGTCCAACGTACGCATCCCACCACCGGCCTGGACGGGACAGCTGGCGCGCCGAACTACCTCGAGCACGAGCTCCCGGTTGGCCGGCACTCCCGTCTTCGCCCCGTCGAGATCGACAATGTGCAGCCAGCGCGCTCCCGCAGAGCAAAAGCCGAGTGCGACCTCGACAGGGTCATCCGAATAGACGGTCTCGGTGCCGAAGCGCCCCTGCAGCAAACGGACACAACGCCCCTCCGAGATGTCGACCGCGGCGTAGACGGCGAAGCCCGCCGATCTCACGCGGCCGACATCCATTTGCGCAACAAATCGATCCCGGCTCGCCCGCTCTTTTCGGGATGGAACTGCACTGCGGTCACGCTTCCCCGGTTCAGCCGCGCCGCGAACCGTTCACCATGCTCGCACCAACCGTCGACGATCGAGCAATCGCTCGGATGCACCGCAAAGGAATGGTCGAAGTAGTAGTACTCGGGGCGCTCTCCGTCGGCCGCCGACACGGTGTTCCATCCGATGTGCGGGACCGTGACTGTCGCCGGAAGCCGGGTCACCTTCCCGGACAGAATTCCAAGCCCCTTCGACGGACCGTGCTCCTCGCTGACGTCGAACAGCACCTGCATCCCGAGACAGATGCCCAGGAACGGGCGATCGGCTTCGATCCATTCCCGGATCAGGACCTCGCCACCGCCGTCGGACAAGCTTGCCATGCAGCGGTCGAAGACTCCCTGACCGGGCAAGCAGAGGGCGTCCATCGCTCCGACGGCTCGGGGATCGGAGATCAAAGTGGCGCGCGCGCCCGCAGCTTCGAGCGCCTTGGCGACGCTTCGCATGTTGCCCATCCCGTGATCGAGCACAGCCACCTTCACTAGATGACGCCCTTGGTCGACGGCACCTCGTCTCCGGAGCGTTCGTCGCGCGACACCGCGTCGCCGAGCGCACGGGCCAGCGCCTTGAAGATCGCCTCGATTGCGTGATGGGCGTTGCCGGAGCGCAACAGGCGTACGTGCATGGTGATCTCCGACCCCCGGCACAGCGCGTTGAGAAACTCCGGGGTCAACTCGGTGTCGAAGGCCCCAACCGTGCCGCGCCGCAGCTCCCCCTCGTACATGAGCAGCGGACGCCCGGAGATGTCGAGCGCAATCTGCGCAAGCGACTCCTCCATGGGCACCAGCGCGTCGCCATACCTGCGGATGCCGCGTTTGTCTCCGAGCGCCCGCTTCAATGCGGCGCCGAGGGTGATGCCCGTATCCTCGACGGTGTGGTGGGCGTCGATGTCGAGGTCGCCCTGCACGTCGACGTCCAAGCCCATATGGGAGTGACGGCCCAGCTGCATCAACATGTGATCGAAGAACCCGACGCCCGTGCTTACCTGCACGGTCCCTCCATCGAGATCAAGTGCGACACGCACCTTGGTCTCGGTCGTCTCACGCTCCACCGTGGCGCGCCGCTCACTCATCGAGAACCTCTCGCATTGCGGCCAGGAACACTTCGGTCTCCTGGGGCCGGCCTGCGGTCACCCGCAGCCCGTGCTGGAGTCCGGGGGTGCCCGTGTAGATGCGTATCAGCACATTGCGCTCGAGCAGGCCGCTCCAGACGCGGCTGGGGTCGTCGACCTCGAACAGGACGAAGTTGGCGTGGGACGGGATGGTCTTTACGCCCATAGCCTGGAGCTCTATGGCGATGCGGTCGCGCTCCTCGGCCACAGCCGCCGCCAGACGCATGCTCTCGTCCGCGTACCGCAGAGCGACCAGGGCGCTGACTTGGCTCAGCGTAGAGAGGTGATAGGGAAGGCGGACAAGGGCGAGGCCTTCCATCAGCGCGGGATGCCCAAGCGCGTAGCCGATACGCGCGCCCGCCAGCTGCCACGCCTTTGAAAATGTCTTTGTCACCACCAGGTTCGGATGCTCGTCGAGCAGGCGACGGGCGCTGTCGCCGGGTTCGGCAAACTCCGAATAGGCCTCGTCGACGATCACGATGCCGGGCGCTTCCTCGAGAAGAGCCTCGATGCTGGGCAGTGGCTCCAACACACCAGTGGGGTTGTTGGGCGAGCACACCATGACTATCTCGGGGCGGCGCTCGCGGATGGCTGTGACTGCGGCGTCGAGATCGACTTCGAAGATATCGTCTCGTCTCAGCTGCACGACTTGTGCACCGGTCACGCGCGGAATCAGAGAATGCAATGAATAGGTTGGTTCGAACGTCAGCACGGTTCTGCCCGTGCCACCATAAGCCAGGCAGAGATGAAGGAGCACTTCGTTGGAGCCGTTGGCCACCGAGATTCCCTCCTGCGGCCACGCGGTGCGCAGGGACAGCGCCTCGCAGAGATCGTGCGCGTCCTTGTCCGGATAGCGGTTCAACTCCACCGCAGAGATGGCGTCGATTAGCTCGGACCTGAACGCAGGCGAGGGTTCGTAGGGGGACTCGTTGGTGTTCATTCGGTAACGGGCCGGACGCTGCGGAGAGACATACGGCTCGAGTCCGGCGAGGTCACTTCGCACGTCCAACGCCGGCCTTGTCGCGCTCACAGCAGTCCGCCGGAATCGAGGCGCGCCCTCACGGCGCGCGCGTGGCCCGGCAGGCCTTCGGCCTCCGCCAGCGCATCGATGTGGGGCGCAAGTTGTGCAAGCGCCTGTGGTTCGACTCCTGAGATGTAGATCCTCTTGACGAAGTCCTGTGCGCCGAGCCCCGAGGCCCAGCGTGCGCTCCCGCCCGTCGGAAGGATGTGGTTTGTGCCTCCTCCGTAGTCGCCAACGGGCACCGGCGAGTTGGGTCCTATAAACACTGCACCGGCGTTGCGCACGCCGTCAAGCGCGTCGAGCGCGCCCGCGAACATAAGCTGCAGATGCTCGGGCGCAAAGGCGTTGGCGGTATCCATCGCATGATCGAGGTCGCGCACCAGGACGGCGCGCCCTCCTTCTATGAGCGCGTTCTCGACGTCTTCCGAGCGCTCGTGGCGGGCAACCGCAAGCTCGAGGTGCGTCGTGACCGCTTCGGCGACCTCCGGCTCCCAGGTGATCAGGACGTGTGTGCCGAGTGGGCCGTGCTCGGCTTGGGCAACGAGGTCGGCGGCGACCACCTCGGGGGCGGCCGAGCCGTCGGCGATCACGACCAGCTCCGTGGGGCCGGCCTCGGCATCGATCCCTACCCATCCCCTAACCCGGCGTTTGGCGAGGGTCACGTAGGTATTGCCGGGCCCGACGATCTTCTCCACCGGCCTGACGGTTTCGGTGCCGTAAGCAAACGCAGCTATGGCCTGCGCCCCGCCCATGCGGTACACCTCGTCGATCCCGGCCACCGAGCACGCGGCCAGCACGGCCTCGGCCATCTCGCCCCTGCCGTCCGGCGGCGAGCACAGTGCGACGGTCCCAACACCGGCCACCCGGGCCGGTACCGCAGCCATGATGACCGACGAAGGATAGGCGGCGCGCCCACCGGGGGCATAGATGCCGACGCGCCGGAACGGCCTTATGAGCTCGCCCACCAGCTCCCCGCCCGACCGCTCGGACCAGCCGGACGGGAGCTGCCGGTCACAGGTTGGGCCGAGGCGAGCTTCTAGCGACTTCAGGGCGTCGATGAGCTCGGGCCGCACGAGCTTGACCGCGTGCTCTATCACCTCGGGCTCGACGCGCAGCCTCTCGGGCGTCAGTCGGGCATGATCGAAGCGTTCCGTGAAGGCGAGCACCGCCGCGTCGCCCCGGCCGCGCACGTCTTCGACGATTGCCCGGACGTCGGCTTCGGGATCCGCTGCGCGCCCCGCGGGAGCGGGACGGGCGATGTGAACAGGCGCGCCCTGATCCCGGCCATCGATTAGCTCGAGCATCGTTTGAGGGTATATGGGCTCGCGTGAAACCTCGACCGCCCATGCGACCGCGTGTCCTCGGGGCGCGCCGGCCTCTGAAATGCCCACCGGGCGAAAACGCACGTATGGCGCTCCGTGCGCTAGGTTCTCGGCATGCAACCACAGCGGGTCGATCCGCCTGCGGCCGCACCCGAACTGGTCATGCTGACCGCGTGGCTCGACTTCCACCGCGCCACATTATTGCGAAGGCTGGAAGGGCTGGACGATGTCGATCTTCGCCGGCCGCTCGTGCCCTCCGGCACGAGCTTGCTCGGGATCGTCAAGCATCTCGCCTACGTCGAACGATGGTGGTTCTGTATCGTGTTCGCGGGGCAGCAGCTCGACGTCCCGTGGACCGACGAGGACCCGGACGCCGACTGGCGCATCGAGCCCGACGACACCACCGACGAAGTCATCACCCTCTACGGACGGGAAATAGCGCGCGCAAGGACATGCATCGAAGGTGCCGGGCCCGACGACGTCGCCCGCTATCCCAACTCGCAGAAGACCCTGCGGTGGGTCATGGCGCACATGATCGAGGAAACGGCGCGCCACAACGGTCACGCAGACATCATCCGCGAGCTGATCGACGGGAGGACCGGAGAGTAGGGCGCTAGAGGGCGGTCAGGGCGCGCGGCCCCAGCAGGGCTTTCAGCTCGGCGTGGAGGCCGTTCGCTCCATCGACCCAGAACTCGCTTCCCAGCCGCAACACGGTCGTGCGCGCGCCGCGCACCAGATGAAGGAACACCTGGGTCGAGCCCGGGTGGCTCGCGAGCACGCCCTTCAGGGTCTCTACGGTGGTGGGCGTGCAGGAGTCGACCGTGAGGTTGATCACAAGCGGAGGATCGGCGCCGAGTTGAGGTTCGATGATCTCCAGAGCAACCATCTTCACCGAGTCATCGCGGGCGTCGCGGTCCACACGCCCCTTCACCAGGATCACTGCATCGGGGCGAACGAGCGCCGAAAACAGCTCGTGCACCTTGGGGAAGACGATGACCTCGACCACGGCGCCGGTGAGATCCTCGAGCCCGAGCAGCAACATGACGTCCCCACGGCGCGTCACCTTCTTGCGCAGCTCGCCGACCATGCCCCCTATAACCGCGACCTCACCCGGGCTCCTGTCACCGAGCGACCCTATGGATGTGTCGGTCATGCGAGCGAGCAGCCCGTCGATCCCCAACAGCGGGTGATCGGAGACATACAGCCCCAGGACCTCCTTCTCCATCGCCAGGACCATCTCGCGTGAGTATTCGTCGAGCGCGATCGGCCGTTCCTGCGCCTGAGCAGCCTCGGGATCGTCGGCCACGAACGCGCCGAACAACGAGAACTGACCGGCCTCCTCCTGACGGCGCTGCGACATAACCTCACCGCAGATGCACTCGAAGCTTTCCAGAAGCCCTTTACGTGTATGTCCGACGGATTCGAACGCGCCGGCCTTGATGAGGGATTCCACGGTTTTCTTGTTCAAGCAGGAATAGTCGACCTTGCGCGAGAAATCGTGGAACGAGGTGAAGTCACCCTTGTGCCGGCGCGCTTCGACGATACGGTCCACGACCCCCTCGCCCACATGGCGAACTGCGGACAGACCGAAGCGGACCGTATCCCCCACCGGGGTGAAGTCACGTTCAGAGGAGTTCACATCGGGGATGGTGACGTCGATTCCCATCTTGCGCGCCATGTGAAGGTACTTGGGCTTGTCGTCCTTTCGGTCCTTGACCGAGGTTAGCAGCGCGGCCATGTATTCGACCGGGTAGTGCGCCTTCAGCCACGCCGTCTGGTACGCAACATAAGCATAGGACGCCGAGTGGGCGCGGTTGAACGAGTAATCGGCGAACGGCTGGATGAGCGCCCACAGCTTCCGTCCCTCTTCGGGTTCCAACCCTGCTTTGGCGCAGCCCTCGATGAAACGCGGCTCCTCAGCGGCCATGATCGTCCGGTTCTTCTTGCCGATCGCCTTTCGCACGTAGTCGGCTTGACCGGGCTTGTAGCCGACGAGGATCTGCAGCATCTGCACGATCTGCTCCTGGTAGACGAGGATCCCGTAGGTTTCTTCGGTTATCTTTTCGAGGCTCGGATGGAGATAGGTGACCTTCGAGGGGTCGTTCTTGCGCTCGATGTAGGCGGGGATCTGCTCCATCGGCCCCGGACGGAACAACGCGATCAACGCCATGATCTGCTCGAAGCGGTCGGGCTTGAGCTGCGTGAGAAGCCGCCGCATGCCGCCCGATTCGAGCTGGAAGACGCCGTCCGAGTCGCCCTTCCTCAGCATCTCGTAGACCCGTGGATCGTCCAGGCTCAACGAGTCCACGTCGACCTCTCTCCCCTGATTCTTAGCGATGTAGTCGCGCGCCAATTCGATAACGGTGAGGTTGCGAAGACCGAGGAAGTCGATCTTGAGCAAGCCCAGCTTCTCGATGCCGTTCATGTCGAACTGGGTAACGACCTCGCCGTGCTCGCCCCGCTTGAGAGGGACGTGCTCGATGAGGGGATTGCGCCCGATTACGACACCGGCGGCATGTATGCCCGCCGAACGCTTCAGGTTCTCGATCTTCAGCGCAGTGTCCATGATCTCCTTGGCCGCACCGCCATCCTCGTAGGCGCCCCGAAGCTCGGGTGCGCTCTCGAGCGCACGGGCGAGCCCTGCGTCGCGCCCCTGGATCAGAGGCGGATAGATCTTTGTGAGCCGGTCGCCTTCCCCGTAGCTGAATCCCAACACCCGCGCCGCGTCCCGTATCGCCTGCTTACCCTTGATGGTTCCATAGGTGATGATCTGTGCGACATGGTCGGAGCCGTACTTGTCCGACACGTAACGAATGACGTCACCGCGCCGACGCTCGTCGAAGTCGATGTCGATGTCGGGCATCGCGATTCGTTCGGGGTTCAGGAAACGCTCGAACATGAGGTCGTACCCGACGGGATCGAGCTCGGTTATGCCCAGCGCATAGGACACGATCGAGCCGGCCGCACTTCCCCGTCCGGGACCGACCCGGATGCCCTGTCCTTTCGCCCAGTTCACGAAATCCTGGACGATGAGGAAGTAGCCTTCGAACCCCATCTTCGAGATGACATCGAGCTCGTACTCGCTGCGCTCCTTTATCGCCGGCGTCACCTCGTCGTAACGCCGGTCGATTCCCTCGACGACCAGCTGCTGAAGGTGGGCGCCGAGGGATTGGCCGTCCGGCACCTCGTAACGGGGCAGCACCGGCTCGCCCATCGACACCGTCACGTTGCACCGGTCCGCGATCTCGAGGGTGGTCTCGCAGGCTCCCGGCCAACGCTTGAAAGTCTCCGCCATCTCCTCGGGGGTCTTCAGATAGAACTCGTCCGAGTCGAACTTGAACCGCTGCGGATCGGCCAGCTCGGTGGCGGTGTTGATGCACAGCAGGACGTCGTGGGCGCCGGAATCGGCCTTGTGGGTGTAGTGGGAATCGTTCGTGCCCACCCAGGAGACACCCATCTCCTTGCCGATCGCTACCAGCTCGTCGTTCAGCGGCGCCTGGACGTCGATGCCGTGATCCTGCAGCTCGAGATAGAAGCGATCCCCGAAGACCTCCCGGTACTGGGCGACCCTTCGGCGCGCCCCGGCCAGGTCACCGGCCACGATCAGCTTGGGTATCTCGGCCGAGAGGCACCCCGACAGGCAGATGAGCCCCTCGGAATGCTCGGCGAGGAGCTCGTGATCGGAGCGGGGATGATAGTGGTGGCCCTCGAGCCACGCCTTCGAAGACAGCTTGACGAGGTTCCCGTAGCCGGTGTCGTCGGCTGCCAGCAGCGTGAGGTGACAGGTCCGCTCGGAGTTGTCGCGCTGGCCCGGCCGTTCCCGCCGGTCGCCCAGGAAGAGGTAGCCCTCCATGCCCATGATCGGTTTGACCCCGGTTCCCTCGGCGCTGAGGTAGAAGTCGAGCACCCCGTACATGACCCCGTGATCGGTGATGGCGCAGGCGGGCATCCCCGCGTCGGCGGCGACCCGGAACATCTCGCCCACCCGGCTGGCGCCGTCCAGCATCGAGTACTCGGTGTGAGCGTGTAGGTGAACGAAGCTCAAGAGTCCCGGGGCGCCTTTCGGTATGTCGGTCGATCTCTCGATCGGGGCATCTACAGATCACCCAGATCACCCGGGAGCCGGGTGAATGACAGTGATGTCACTTAACCTATCCATCCCCGGCGGCTCCGGCAACCACCTTCCGGCACCCGGCGGAAAAACAGGAACCGAGGCACAAAAGCAGGCTCGCCCGGCTTCCCCCGAGGCCACTTCCGCAGAGTAGGCGGACTGGTCCCTCTGTGCTCAGAACCAGAGTACGCCTCTGGACCTGCCGAGTACGCCGGACTAGGATGCGCTGAAGCCGGCGCGCCGCAGGGCGTCCGCCAGATCGGCGGGAAGCGGGTCGGCCACCTCGATGATCCTGCCGTCGTCCGGATGGGGAAAGGCGATCTCCGCCGCGTGCAGCCACGGTCGCTCGAGTCCCAATCGCCGGGCGTGCTCGGTGTAGCCCCCGTAGGCCCGGTCTCCGAGGACCGGGTTGCCCAGGTAGGCGAGGTGGACGCGGATCTGGTGGGTCCGCCCGGTCTCGAGCGTGATCTCGAGCAGGGAGGCGGTCCCGTTCCCCTCTAATATCCGGTAGTGCGTCACGGCGCTCCGACCACCGGCCACCACCGCCATCAGGGTACGGCGGCGCGGATTACGGCCGAGGGGGGCGTCGACGGTGCCCGACCGCGCCGGAGGGTCTCCTTTGACAAGCGCAAGGTAGGTGCGCCGGATGAGGCGTTGGGCCATGGCGGCCTGAAGGGACTCGTGGGCATCGTCGTCGCGGGCCACGAGTAGCACCCCCGAGGTGTCCTTGTCGAGGCGGTGCACGATCCCGGGGCGTTGGGAGGTCCGCTGAGACAACTCCCCCTCGAGATTCAACAGCGCGTGAACCAGAGTGCCGGTGTTGTGACCGCTTGCAGGATGGGTGACGATCCCGGCGGGCTTCGACACCACCAGCACCCGGCCGTCGGAGTACCGGACCGAGATCGGGATGTTCTCTGCTACGGGAGGAGCGGGGCTTCCGTGCTCCACCACGCCCGTCACGGTCTCCCCCTCAAGCAGTCGGTGGCTGGGCCGAACCCGGCGATCGGCCACGGCGACGGCTCCGGAGGCGAGGGCGTCCTGAGCGGCCCTCCGGGGCACCGCCGCCCGGCGCGCCAGGACGACGTCGACACGCTGGCCCGCCTCTTCGGCTCCGGCCGCGAAACCGACGTCCACCCCGGAGGTGGTCACGGCGACGGGCGGCTCGGCGACGCCTGTAAGTCATCCCCGCCTCCCGGCTCCTCCTCCCCATGCCCCGCCTCCTCCTTGTCCCCATGCCCGGCCTCCTCCGTGCGGGCCCCGAGCCACAGGATCATCACCACGCCCAGGGTTATCGACGAATCGGCGAGATTGAACACCGGCCAGACATGGAGATCAACGAAGTCGACCACCCGGCCGTCGAAGCCTCGAAAGAGCCGGTCCCACGCGTTGCCCACTCCTCCGCCCAGGATCATGCCCAGAGGAAACAGCCAGCGAGGGTCGGTGACCGTGCGCGCCCGCAGCAGGATCGCCGCCACCACCACCAGGGTGAAGATCAAAAAGAGCCCCGGAAAGCCCTGGAGAACCCCGAAGGCGCCTCCCGAATTGAAGGTGAGCCGCAGGGTGAGCGCACCGGGGATGACGTCTACCGGCCCCTGGGTCAGACGCTCGAGGGCGATCTGCTTGGTCATTTGATCGAAGGCCAGCACGGAACCGGCGGTTGCCAGCAGCCGGGGATACACGGCGCGGCCGGGTGAGCGTGAGGCTGTCTCCGGTGATGCGGTCACACCTTCATTGTGTGCGCAACGGGGACCGAGCGCGGCTCGAGCTCAGCGGTCTCCTCTAGGTGGCCCGGGACGAGGCACTACTAGCGGGCTCGTTCCTCCCGGCGCTTGCAGTTCAGGCACAGCACCGTGTGATGCAGCGCCTTGAGACGCGCGGCCTCGATGGGCTGTCCGCACCGCTCGCAGGTCCCGTAGGTCCCCGCATCGATGCGCTCGACCGCCCGGTCGATCTGATCCATGAGATCTTGGATGTTGTTGCGGATCGAGAGGTCCCGTTCCCGGTCGAAGGTCGCGGTACCGGCGTCGGCGTAATCCTCGCCGAAGCCCACCTCTCCGGTCATCTCCGACTGGCTGCCGTCAAAGGACTCCTGGTCGAGCTCGGTCTGGCGCTGCAGAAGCTCGGCCTTCTCGGCCACGAGCCCGGCCCGGATCGAGGCGAGCGCCTTGGCGTCGAGCTTGGCTCCCCGGCGCTTGCGGGACGGCGAGGCGCCGGTTGTCGTAGCCGTGCGGGAGGTCGAACCGCCCTCCGCCTTCCTGCCCGCACCCGAACCCCTTTTTTCCGCCTGCGGCGCGGCCGTTCGGCCCTTGGAGGCGGCCGTTCGGACCGCGGTTCGCTTGGGCGTCCCGCCGGCTGCCCTGGTCTTGTCCCCCGCCGCCTTCGTGGCCGAGGACTTCTTCTTCCGGGCCCCATTTTTGGCGCTCATGGGCGGAGCACAATAGCATGCTCCGAGGCCCGCCTCGACGGGATCACGAAGGCTTTAAGTGACCCTTACGAGACGGGCCTCTCCGCATTTGGGGAAGTCAAAACCCGGATCTGGCTTGGTGGGCGGGCAGATTTCCCCTTGGTCATGAGGCAATAGTCTCCGCTCATGGGTTCGCAGCTTTATCGGCCGGTTGAGTCCCGGGTTTCCTTCCCGGCTCTGGAGGATCGCGTCTTGAGCCTGTGGGAGAAAAAGGACGTCTTCCGGCGCTCGATCGAGCTCCGCGCCGGCAGTCCGGAATGGGTCTTCTACGAGGGGCCGCCCACGGCGAACGGCAAACCGGGGATCCACCACGCCGTAGCGAGATCCTTCAAGGACGTCTTCTGCCGGTTCCAGACGATGCGGGGCCACCTGGTCGACCGCCGGGCCGGATGGGATTGCCACGGTCTGCCCGTCGAGTTGGCGGTGGAGAAGGAGCTCGGGATCAAGCAGAAGCGTGAGATCGAGGCCGATTACGGAATCGAGGAATTCGTCCGGCTGTGCCGGGAATCCGTCTTGCGCTACGTCGATGATTGGAGGCGCCTGACCGACCGGCTCGGGTTCTGGGTGGACATGGAGCGCGCCTACTGGACCATGTCCAGGGACTACATCGAGACCGTCTGGTGGCTGTTGAAGCAGATCTGGGACAAGGGTCTGCTCGAGGAGGACTTCAAGGTGGTCCCCTACTGCCCCCGGTGCGAGACTTCCCTTTCCTCGCACGAGCAGCATTACCCGGGGGCGTATCAGACGGTTTCGGACCCCTCGATCTTCGTGCGGTTCCCGCTCCGGGACGATCCCGACACCGACCTGCTCGTGTGGACGACGACGCCGTGGACGCTGCTGGCGAACATGGCCGCGGCGGTGGCTCCCGGACTGAGCTACGTCAAGGTCGCCGATCCCGGAAAGGAGGGACGATGGCTCATTCTCGCCCGGGATCGCGTGGAAACCATGGTGGGAGGCGACGCCGAGGTAGCCGGCCGGATGACCGGCGCCGACCTCGTGGGGCTGGCGTACACACCCCCCTTCGGGTTCGCGGCCTCGGGGGAGCTCGCCCACGTCGCCCACCAGGTCCTCCCCGGCGACTTCGTGACGGCCGAGGACGGCTCGGGGATCGTCCACCTTGCCCCCTACGGCGAGGACGACATGGCCGTCGCCAAGCGCGAGCGCCTCCCGATCGAGCAGATGATCGACCCGTCCGGGCGGGTAGTCGCGCGCGGGGGTGCCTTTGCCGGGCTGGATACCAAGGACGCCAATCCCCGCATCATCGAGGACCTCGATGCGCGCGGGCTCCTCTTCAGGTCCGAGGACTACAGCCATTCCTATCCGCATTGCTGGCGGTGCGGCACGCCGTTGCTCTACTACCCGCGCAAAGACTGGTACATCAGAACCTCGCAGGTGCGGGCTCAGCTCCAGGCGTCCAACGAGGACACGAACTGGCAACCTCCGACGATCAAGCACGGACGCTTCGGCGACTGGCTGGCCAACAACGTGGACTGGTCGCTGTCGCGCGACCGGTACTGGGGAACACCGCTTCCGGTATGGCGCTGCGCCAACGGCCATACGACCTGTGTGGGTTCGTTCTCGGAGCTCGAGGAGCTCACTCGTCGCGATCTGTCCGGCCTGGATCCCCACAGACCGTGGGTCGACGACCTGACGATGGATTGCCCGGGCTGCGGCGCGGAGGCGCGCCGTGTGCCCCATGTCATCGACGCCTGGTTCGACTCGGGGGCGATGCCGTTCGCGCAGTGGCACTATCCGTTCGCCAACGAGGCCGTCTTCGAGCGGCGGTTCCCCGCCGATTTCATCTCCGAGGCCATCGATCAAACGCGCGGCTGGTTCTATTCGTTGCTGGCGATATCGACGCTGGTTCGAGGCGAGAACTCGTTCCGGAACTGCGTCGTGGGCGGGCTCATCGTCGACGCCAACGGCCGCAAGATGTCGAAGTCCCTCGGCAACGTCATCGATCCGTGGACCGCGTTTGACACGACCGGGGCCGACGCGCTGCGTTGGTACATGCTCACCAGCGGCAGTCCGTGGTCGGCGCGCCGGGTATCGCTGGGCATCGTGCAGGAGGCACTGCGCAAGTATTTGCTCACCCTTTGGAACACGTACTCCTTCTGGGTCACCTATGCATCCCTCGAGGCCTTCGACCCCGGCGCCGTGGACATACCGGTGGCCGAACGGCCCGAGATGGACCGTTGGGTTCTGGCCGAGCTGGACGACACCGTGCGCGTCATGACCGCCGATCTCGACCGTTTCGACACCACCCACTCGGGCGCGCGGCTCGATCGCTTCGTCGATGATCTCTCCAACTGGTACGTGCGCCGGTCGCGCAGGAGGTTCTGGCGCTCGGGATCCGACGCCGACACCCGGGCCGCCTTCTTGACCCTATGGGAGTGCCTGACAACGGTGGCCAGGCTCACCGCGCCGTTCACCCCATTCATCGCCGACGAGATCTTCACCAACCTCACGGGGCCGGACGTGAACGCGCCCGACTCCGTGCACCTCGCCGACTGGCCTCAGCCCGACGACGCCCGGGTGGACGACGGGCTGCGGGCCCGCATGGAGCTGGTCAGAAGACTCGTCACACTCGGGCGGTCGGCTCGCACCGACGCAAAGGTGCGCGTACGCCAGCCGCTCCGGCGCGCCTTGGTGGTTCTGCCGTCGTCCCAGCGCGCGCTGCTGGAGGGACTCGAGGATCTCGTGGCTGAGGAGCTCAATGTCAAAGAGGTCGAGGTCGCCCACGGCCTCGAAGATCTCGTCCTCTATGTCGTCAAACCCAACTTCAGAACCTTGGGCCCGCGCTTCGGTGCGCGCGTGAAGGAGGTGGCGCAGGCTCTCGGGCGCGCCGACCCCGCGCACATCGTCGGCTCACTCGAAGACCAGGGCACCGTAACGATCGACGTGGAGGGCACCGAGGAGGCGTTGGGGCGGGATGAGGTCGACGTGCGCGTCTCGGGCCGATCCGGGCTCTCGTTCGCGCAGGATGGACCCTACGGGATTGCGCTCGACCTCGCCATAACTCCGGAGTTGTTCGCAGAGGGCACGGCCCGAGAAGCGGTACGGTCGGTTCAGGAGCTGAGGAAATCGAGCGGGCTCGCAGTCGAGGATCGCATCGAGTTGTGGCTCACCGCCGACGACGAGCCGATCCTCGCGGCACTCCGGGACCACACCGGCTACATAGCAGCCGAGGTCCTGGCCACCTCACTCCATATAGAGGAAGGTCCGCCGCCTGAGAACGCCGCCGCCTCCGACGCGTCGCTCGACGACAGGATTCTGCACCTCGCGCTGAAAAAGAGCAGCTAGGGTCGCACGCACAGCGGTCGAAACCTGATGCGCGTCGCGCGCCACACACACTCACCTCTCTACGAAGAAAGGGCAAACATGAACCACACGGCCTATGACGCCGTCGTCATCGGCGGCGGCCACAACGCTCTCGTGTGCGCGGCCTACCTCGGGCGCGCCGGACTCAAGGTCGTCGTGCTCGAGCGCCGGCATCTCCTTGGGGGCGCCGCCACCACCGAAGAGCTATGGCAGGGTTACAAAGTCTCGACCGCCAGCTACGTGGTGAGCCTGATGTCGCACGAGATCGTGTGCGAGCTCGGGCTCGCCCGGCGGGGATATCACGTCTATCCCATCGACCCCTCGGCTTATTACGTGTCACACGACGGCCCGGGCATCCTGTTGTGGGACGAGCCCGCCAGGGCCGCCCAGGAGATCGCAAAGCTGTCCGAGCACGACGCCGACGCCTACCTGCGCTACAGCAGGGACATGTCCGAGCTGGCCGCCCTCGTGCGCCCGCTTCTCTTCCGCATCCCACCCGCCGTCGGCATCCGCTCGATCGGCGAGCTCAGGGAGGCAACCGGACTCGGGCGCTACACGCTCGCACACCGAAAAGACATCGCTCGCCTGGTCGACCTCATGACCTTGTCCGTCGCGGACTTCCTCGACCGCTTCTTCGTCGATGAGTCGGTCAAGGGCGCGCTTGCGTTTGGCGGCGTGATCGGCTCATGGGGCGGGCCCATGAGCCCCGGATCGGCCTATGTCCTGCTTCATCACCGCATGGGGGAAGCCGGCGGCGTCCGGGGCGGTTGGGGATTCGTGCGTGGAGGCATGGGTGCACTGTCGGTTGCCATCGCCGACGCGGCGCGCACCGCGGGCGTCGAGATCCGCACCGGGGCCGACGTCGCCTCGGTCGACATCGTCGATGGGCGCGCCCGGGGGGTGACGTTGCGGGACGGGTCCGAGCTGCGGGGTCGCGCGATCGTGTCGGGGACACATCCTACGATCACCTTTCGGGATCTCGTCGGAGAGGCCGACCTTCCCGATGCCCTGGCGGAGGAGATGCGCAACTACCGCACGAGAGGATCGTCGGCGAAGGTCAACCTCGCCATCTCCGAGCTGCCCGATTTCACGGCGATGCCGGGCACCCGGCTGGGCCCGCAACATCCGGAGTTCGTTATCAGCCCATCGGTCGACTATCTCGAACAGGCATGGGATGACGCCAAGTACGGCAAGCCCTCGGCGCGCCCCATGGTCGACTGTGTGATTCCGTCGACCTTGGACCCGACGCTCGCGCCCGAAGGCAAGTACGTCGCCACCTGTTTCGTGCAGTACTCACCCGAGAAGCTGGCGCAGGGGACTTGGGATGAAGAACGCGACGCGCTCGGTGATCGGGTAATCGACGCGATCACCGAGTACGCGCCGAACTTCAAGAACTCGGTCGAGCAAAGGCAGGTGCTTACTCCGGTCGACCTCGAAGAGCGCTTCGGCTTGATCGGCGGCAACATCTTTCACGGAGAGATGGCGCTCGACCAGCTGTTCTCTTTCCGCCCTGCGCCGGGAGTGGCAAGCTACCGGACACCGGTCGACGGGCTGTACCTGTGCGGGTCCGGTGCGCACCCGGGAGGTGGCGTCATGGGGATTCCGGGCTTCAATGCATCGAAGGTCGTCGCGAAGGATCTCAAACCGCGCCGCTGGGCGCGCCGCTGAGGACCTGCGGGGTGGTTAAAGGAAACTAGAGGACGGCTTCGAGGAAGCGGCGCGTCCGTTCGTCGCGCGCTCCGGAGATGAGGTCGTCCGGCTTGCCTTCTTCGAGCACCCTGCCTTCATGGAGAAACACCATGCGGCTGGCAACCTCGCGCGCGAAGCCCATCTCGTGGGTCACGACCATCATGGTCATTCCCTCTTTGGCCAGATCCCGCATCACTTCGAGGACCTCCGCAACGAGCTCGGGGTCCAGCGCCGAAGTTGGTTCGTCAAACAACATGATCTTCGGCCGCATGCAAAGCGCGCGAGCGATGGCGACCCGTTGCTTCTGGCCTCCGGACAACCTGATGGGGTATTCGTCGGCCTTCTCCGCAAGACCCACTTTGTCGAGCAGCTGCAGCCCGAACGCGCGCGCCTCGCCCTTGGATTCCTTCCTTACGATGCAAGGGGCTTCGATCAGGTTCTCGATCACCGACAGATGCGGGAACAGGTTGAACTCCTGAAACACCATGCCGGCCTTCATGCGTATCTGCCGGATCTGCTCGCGGCGCGCCCGCAATATGTGGGGCGCCGCTTCCATGCGAACCCCGTCGACCTCGATGCAACCTCCGGTTGGCTCCTCGAGGAAGTTGACGCAGCGGAGCAGTGTGCTCTTTCCGGATCCGGAGCGTCCGAAGATGACGATGACCTCGCCGGGCTCGACGTCGAGCGAAACACCCCTCAGTACCTGCAGATCGCCGAAGTGCTTCTCGAGGTTTTCGATTCGGATGACCGGCACCTAATGCATCCCGCCTTCGATTCGGACGTGTCCCCGGGAGATCCTGTTTTCGAGCCGCTTCTGGAAGAAGGAAAAGATGCTCGTCAACAGCCAGTAGACCATCGCGGCCAGCGCCAGGGCCTCGAAGGGACGGTTCTGACCAAGTCCGGTGTTCTGGGCGCGCCCGAACAACTCCACCCCGCTCGCTGCAATTCCGATCAGCGCGGAGTCCTTCAGCATGGCGATGAATTCGTTGCCGGTCGGCGGGATGATGACCCGCACGGCCTGTGGCAGCACCACCCGCCGCGTTGTCTGTGCATCCGTCATCCCGAGCGCGTGGGCGGCTTCGATCTGGCCGCCGCCGACCGCCTGAATCCCGGCCCGGAAGATCTCGGTCATGTAGGCGCCGTAGTTGACCCCCAGAGCCAGGATGGCGGCGAAGGTGACTGGGAAGATGAAGATCGTCTGCAAAAAAGCCGGCGACGACGGCTTGAACGCGAGTTGGGGCAACGCGAAGTAGATGAAAAGGATCTGGACGACCAGGGGGGTACCGCGCACGAACGAGACGTAGAAGTTGGCGATCCCCCTGGCCAGCGCGCTCTTGGACAGGCGGCCGAGCGCCCCGAGAAGGGCGAGCACCATGGCCAAAGCGATGCCGCCGAAACAGATGAACAGGGTGAGGGGGACCCCACCCAGGATGAACGGTCCCCACTCCCGCATGAAGGTCGTGTCGAACTGGAACCAGAAGAAGATCAGAACCAATCCGGCCGTGATGCCCGCGTATACGAGTCCCAGCTTGACGCGGAAGGGCACGCCGGACGAACCCGCCTCCACCCGGTCGCGGACCCGCCCCATCGTTGCGCCGACACCCGCCATAGCTACGACCTTCCCCCGGCCGAACCGCCGCCCTCTAAGTCTTCTGGGTCAGGTCCGTCCCGTCGTACCACTTCTCCGACAGCTTCGTGAGAGTCCCGTCGCTGTGCATCTCCTTGACGATCTTGTTGACTTCTTCGAAGAACGCCTTGGGGTCATCGGGAGACGACTTGTCGATCGCCACCCCCAGCGGCTCGTAGAACAACGGGTCCCCCACCACCTTTATCGGCGTCTCATCGGCGATGGCGCCTTCCAGCGTGGGAAGCGCGGAAAAGACCGCATCCAATCGCACCCCGTCGCCGAGGGCAAGGTCCTGAATGGCGATACTGTCGGTCTCGTAGGCCTTGGCCTCTGCGTCCTCGATGGCCGAGGTGTACTTCTTCCCAAGGATCACGAGCGTGCCCTTCAGGTACGACTCGTAGCTGCACGCAGCGCAGACACCGATCGTGGCGCCGTCGAGGTCGGCCGTGGGGTCAGAGACGTCGGTATTCGTCTCATGCACGGCAATCGAGGCCGGCGTGTAGTAGTAGGGGTCGGTGAAATGCAGGACCTTCTGGCGCTCGGGAGTGATCGTCACCGATCCCACGCTGAGGTCCCAACGGCCGCTCCAGTTGCCGGCCACAATGGCGTTGAAAGACGGTGTCGTGAACTCGACGTCGACCCCGAGCCGCTGGGCGATCTCCTCTGTGACGTCGATGTCGAAACCCTCGAACTCGCCCTCGGGGTTCTGGAACGATTGAGGTGGATACTTCGGGTCGGTCGAAGCGATAAGTGTGCCCCGGTCCTTCACCACCTGAAGGAGGTCGTTCCCCTCCTTGCCGGCGGTTCCGCCGCCGTTGCCGCCGTCACCGCCACCGCTCGGGGCCGTGGTCTCGCCGCCGCAGGCGGCCGCCAGCAGCAGCAAAGAGGTCGCCAGGGCCAGCAGGTGCGATCTCCGCATGGATGTCTCCTTAAAGGTTGTTGACTTGGCTGAGTCTACAAGAGCACAACGACCGGAGTAGTTATCGGCCGGCCCCGATGCATTGGGACGTTGGCGAGGTACCCTTTCGCCCATGCCACGTTCTGAGTTGCGCCCCCTGGGGGTCGCCGAGATCGTCGATGTCGCCCTCAAGGTCTACCTCAGACATGCCCCTTCCCTCTTCAACCTCGTGGCCATCGTGGTGGTGCCGGTGCAGCTCCTTCAGCTGCTGTTCACACTCTCGATCACGCCCGCCGCAGAGGCGGTCGGCAGCGGGACTCTGTTGACGGGGACCGTGACGGGCGCCGACGCTCCGACGGTTGCGGGCCTTGTGTTCGGCGGTCTGCTGGTCGGTTTGCTGACGTTCGTGGCGACGACGTTGGCCACCGGAGCCTGTTTCAAGGCGGTGGCCGACGCATACCTCGGGGACCAGCCGGACACGTCGCAATCCCTGAGATTCGCCCGCGGGCGGCTCGGCTCTCTCATGCTGGTCTCCTTTCTCGGCGCCGTGCTCGCCTTTCTCGGCTTCCTGCTGTTCGTGCTCCCGGGGGTCTACCTCTGGATCGCCTTCTCGGTCGCTGCTCCGGTGGTCCTATTCGAGGGGATGGAGGGCACCGGCGCCCTCGGCCGGTCTCGCCGGCTCGTGCAGGGGCGATGGTGGCGGGTCTTCGGCACCCTCCTTCTGGGCTTCATCCTCGCCGCGATCGTCGGAGGGATCATCACCTCGGTCCTCACCGGCGTGCTTGCGGTGGGGGCCGGCTCGGGCGACTTCGTAGAGGCGCTGGTCGGCGCCGTCGCCGGTTCGGTGGCGGCGATCGTCACGACGCCTTTCCAGGCGGCTCTCATCGCTATCCTGTTCTTCGACCTCAAGGTCCGAAAGGAGGGGTTCGACGCGGCGCTGCTGGCCGACGGGATGGCTGCGCCCCCATCCCGGGCCGCTCCGGAAGATCGGCGTGGAATCGGTCCATCGGAACGCGCGCCGGAACCTCCCCCCGGAGGATGAGGACCCCCAACGGAGCCTCCTCGCGCCCGCGCGATCCGCAACGTCGTGCGCCTGCCGGACCGGCTGCCGGAGGCTACGGCGTCGGGATCGTGGCCATTAGGCCGAGTCCTCGGGATCAGCGCCCTGGCGACCTCGCCGCGGGCACGGTAGTGGTCCGGGAGCGAAGCCCTACGGGGGCCGGGCGCCCGGTCGCAAGAGCCCGTGGCGGCCTACCCCCGCCGTCCAGGGCGGGGAAACGTGCCCCCCGGGTGTGGCCTCCCCCGGGGCTGGGGCTCCGGTGGCCATGTCCCCCCGGCTACGGATTGCGGCTGCGGTAGTAGGCGAGGGACATCAGAACCGCCGCGGCGACCTCAGCCCCTATCGAGACGAACAACAGGGTCTGATCTGTGGTGGTCCAACCGAGGACGAGGGCGGCGCCTCCGCCGATGATGCCGAACAGCGATGCCGCCATGAGCCACGTCATCGCACCCCTCGGCCCGAGCTCGGGCCCGTCACCTGCGCTGAGCCGGCCCGTCCTCTTCCTGGGAAGGCTCGGAGGCCGTGTCGGCGGCGTCGCCCCCTGGGATGATCCGAACCCCTTCGTCTTCTTCTTCGAGGTGGATCGTCTGGGCATCGTCCGCGCTCGGTCCTTCGGGACCGATCATTGGTCTCAGAGCTGCGGTCCCTTCCTCCCGGGTGAACAGATTGCGAAGGGTGCGGCGGTAGTGCCCCTCTTGCGGATGGACGTCCGCCCCCTCCGCGGTCGTCGCCTCGTCAATCGACGCCTGGGTGGACGCGGCATGGGGAGCCACCCGCACACCGCCGGAGCCGGACCGGCCCACCGCTTGCGTCGGGGCCGGAACTGCGCCACCGCGAGTGACTTTTCTCTCCGCGAGCACCTCGAGGGCCTCGAGCTGCTGCTCGAGGAACGTCTTCAGCCTCAGCTTCAGCTCGCCTTCATAGGCCTCGAGGCGCTTGATCGTCCCGTCTAGCTCGCGTCGCTTCTGCTCGGTCGCCTTGTCTGCTTCGTCCATCGAGCTCTGTATCTCGGCGTCGGCAATCCGTTTGCGCTCGTCGGCCTCGCTACCTAGCCGCCTGGCTTGCTCTTCCGCCTCGGCGACGATCACATCCGCCTTCGCCTGGGCGCTGGCAATCGCCTCTTCGGCCGCTCGCTGCGCCGACACAAGTGTCTTCTTGAGCATCTCCTCGGTGTCGCGGGCGGTCGCCACCGCCTGTCCCAGATCGTGATTGCGTTCCTTGAGTGCGGCATTCTCCCTCAGGGCGCGGTCCAGCGCCTCGGAGATCTGATCGAGGAAGTCGTCGACCTCCTCCTGCCTGTATCCGCGCCACGCGTCGTGGAACTGCTTATCCTGAATCTCCTGTGCGGTTAGGTCCATGCCCTGCAGTATCGCGGACAATCGGGGGAAGTGGGAAGCGCCATCAGGTGGTCACGCGGCCCCGGGCCCTAACATCCCAAGAGGCCCTGGGCGATTCGGATCGCTATGAAGATGAAAATCGGCGAGAGGTCGAGGCCCCCCGCGGAAGGGATGTAGCGGCGGAGGAATCCCATGAGGGGCTCGGTGAGGTCGTAGACGACGCGGATCACGGGAACGAGGGCCTCGGGAGGGGTCCAGCCGAACACCTCCGTCCAGGACAGGATGATCCTGACGAGCAAGATGAATGAGTAAACACTCAGGGCTACACAAAGGATCTGCACGAGGAGAACCTACGCCTGGTTGTAGAAACCGCGCTCTTCGAGGAAGCGCCGGCGCTCCTCGGCAGAGACCTGCACCCCGTTGGGCGTGATCAGAAAAACTCTGTCGGCCACAGGCTGCAGCGAGCCGTTGAGGCCGTACGCGAGCCCGCTTGCGAAATCCACCAGCCGGCGCGAAAGATCCGAGTCCGCTGCCTGAAGGTTCATGAGCACGGAAAAACCCTCACGGAACTTGTCACCGACCTCTTGTGCGTCGTTGAACGAGTATGGATGCACGAGGTGGAACTTCGCCGCCGGAGTGGGCGGCATGACGCGTACGACCGCTCCCTTGCCGGAAGGAGGCTGGCTGTCGGCGATCCTTCTGACGCTCGCAGACCGGCGTGCCGAGCTCGATTCGGATTCGGTTCCCGGGTCGTCGTACTCCTCGTCTTCATCCTCGGCAAGGCCGAGATAGATCAGCGTTTTGGTCCACAGGCTTGGCATGCGGGTAAGAATAGCCAACCGGACGGCGAAAAGGCGGGTTATTGCGTCTTATCTTGGCGACGCGGCCCGATCACCCTTTCGGGGGCCCGTCCCGATCGTGCGGAGCCCGTGCCCCGAAGACCGCCTCACCGACTCGCACCATGGTCGCCCCTTCCTGGACCGCGATCTCGAAGTCGCGGCTCATTCCCATCGAAAGCTCGGTCGCTCCGGGCAAACCATCCCTCAGCACCGCACCGAGGTCCGCCAGCTTCTTGAACCACGGGCGCGACGACTCGGGGTCGCGCCCGAAGGGCGGCAGCGTCATCAGCCCCCGCAGCTCGACCCCTTCGAGAGCGGCGATGCCCTCTGCGAAGTCCACCGCCTCGTCCGGATCGATACCGTGCTTGCCCGGCTCGCGCGCAACGTTCACCTGAACGAGCACCGGTTGGGACAGTCCCGACCGTTCGGCGCGCCGCGAGATGGCCTCCGCGACCTCGATTCGGTCGACCGAGTGGATCAGCGCGACCTTGCCCACCACCGATCGTGCTTTGTTCGTCTGCAGAGCCCCGACGAAGTGCCAGGTCCCCAGGTCCCCCACGGCGGCCAGCTTGTGGGCGAGCTCCTGCGCTTTGTTCTCCCCGAAGTCGGTGACACCGGCTTCGGCCGCCGCCCGCACGGCCTCCGGGGACCACGTCTTGGAAACTGCGATGAGCCGGACGTCTGAGGCATCCCGCCCCCCGGACACAGCGGCTTGCTTTATCCGCCCCCGGACCTCCGCAACCCGGTCCGGGATCGTCACAGGGCCGAGATGAAGGCGCCGTGCCGGCCGGTAACGCCGTCCCTGCGGTAGGAGAAGAAGTTGTCCCCACATGCGGTGCACTCATCGACGGTGGCGACGGCGTGGACGCCGGCGGCGTGGAGCTCGGCCACGGCGGCGCGCCGGGGATCCACATGCGAAGCATCCGCCATCGGTAATCCCCGGCGGTTCCACGCCTCGACTACCTCATCACCGACCTCGTAACAGCAGGCCCCGATCGCGGGCCCCACCCACGCGGCCCGCACCGGTTCGACCGCCCTCACACCGCGCTCGATGACGCCGCCGGCCAGGCCGCGCCACCCCGCATGCACGAGCGCAACACCGCCTGCACCGGCGATGGCCACCGCCGCGCAGTCGGCGCTGAGAATGCCGAGCACGACGCCACTCTGGTCGGCCACGAGCCCGTCGGCCTCTCCCACGATTCCGCCGGCACCGTACGTGGCCCGCCTCAGCTCGACCCCGTGCACCTGACGGGTGAGCGTGAGCCGGGAGCCTTCGAAGCCAACCGCCTCCGCCACCCGGGTGCGGTTCTCGGCGACCGCTTCGGAGTTGTCACCCACGCGCCCACCGAGGTTCAGTGAACCGAACGGCGACTCGCTCACTCCCCCGTGCCGCTCGCTGAACGCGACCAGCACACCCGTCTCCAGGGCGCCGGGGTCGGTCCACACCCGCAGCGCCCCAAAGCTGACTGGCTCGAGGCTCGGGGATGGCATTTCAACCAAGATAACGGGGCGGACCGAGGGCAACCTCTTCCGCTTCATCGACGCCGGGTCACGACTGACCACCGATTCACAAACCCTCTTTCGCCTCGTCCCGGTGGACAATGGTGACCTCGCGCCGCTACTTCAACCCGTGGATTCCACCTTTCCGGGCGGCGCGCGCCGTTCTGGGCCTCATGTATGGCCCTATCCAGAACCAGTCCCAGTTCCGCCCCCCAGCCTGACCCTTCAGCAGGCCCGTGGACCAGATAGTGCCTGGCCCCGCCGAGTACGGAGCCGGCGAGAGCCAGTAACAACAGCTCAGGCCGTCGGCGTGGCGATAGCCCTCGATGCCGGTGACGACGTCGCCACGCTTCAGCGGCTGCTCGCCCCCTATCGGGGACTTCACGTCGCCAGCAGCGCCGGTGCCGTCGCCTACTTTGGGCCCGTCGAGCTGTGGCTTGGGGTTGCCGCCCGATACCTGGGTCTGCTCGATGATGCTGCGGCCGATCTCGAGCGGACGGTCCGGGCCTGCGCTATCAGTGGCGCCGATGGCTTCCGCGCCGAGGCCCAATACGAGCTGGCCGCCGTGCTGGCCCGCCGGGCCGACCAAGGCGATCTGGCGCGGGCCCGTTCGCTGGTTGCCGACGCCACCAGGCAGGCCTCCGAGCTGGGCATGACGCCGATCGCCTCCAGCGCCGGCAACCTGATCGGAGAGCTCGACGCCGCCGAACCGCCGACACCGCTGACGCGCCGAGAGCGTGAGGTCGCTGAGCTCGTTGCAAAGGGTCTGACGAACCGGGAGATCGCCGAGCACCTTTTTCTATCCGAACGCACCGCGCAGAACCACGTGCAGCACATCCTCACGAAGCTCGATCTATCGAACCGCAGCCAGATTGCGGTTTGGGTCACCAAATCCGAATGAGTATGCC